>JBLMXE010000444.1:0-3208 GCA_050257615.1 Chlamydiota bacterium
CCTGTTGCTTCGGCTGATCCCCGGTGCAGTGAACTTTCAGGAGGTAGAAAATCCATGGCAACCGCCCCCAAGTTCCGCATTGACGTTGCCATTCACGATTTGCTCATGAATGGCCCAACCCTGGTGCCTCGCGCGCCTCAGCCCAAAGGATTGACCCTGCCCGAACCGGTGTTTCCGCAACATCCGGAATTATTGAACAAGGAAGGTCCGGAGACGCCGCCCGACAAACGCGTGTGGAGCCGCGCAGATACCTATCGCAAAATGCGGGGATGGCTGTTTCCCTACATCCGCTCCCGCGTGCTTCCCGGGGATTTTCACCCCATTACTTCCTACTTGTTCGTAGAGTACAAGTGCAACCTCGACTGCTGGTACTGCTGGGCCTTCGATAATCGCGTGAAGGGCATGACCGAGGACGTGGCCCGGCGTTCCATTGACTGGCTCCACGACCACGGCTGCCGCGTGCTGGCGCTGATGGGTGGCGAGCCCCTGCTGCGCCCGCAATTCGCCCACAAAGTGGTTTACTACGCCGCCAAGAAAGGCTTCTGGGTATACATTGGCACCAACGGTCGCCTGCTGCGGCCCGACGTAGCCGACCGCCTGGGCGATGCCGGCGTGGCTGTCTTTAATTTCGCCATGGACGCCTGGGACCTTAAGCCCGGACTGCCCAAGGCGCTGGTTCCTGCCCAGAAGAACCTCGATTATGTGCTCCGCAAGCAGTACGTATACAGCTACATGGTGTTCTTCAACATCAACATCTGCCGCAATAACCTGGAGGATGTGCGCCAGATCACCGAATATGCGCGTGCTCACCGCGTGGCCACCGACTACCACATCAACGAGACCCCCATGCTGGAGCAGGATGAGCACTTCAAGCACCTGGAGGAGAACCCCACCTACATTCGTCCCCAGGACTGGGGGGAAGTGGATGAACTGATTGACTGGCTGATCGAGAAGAACCACTCCGGCTACCAGATGGTGAATTCCGTGCAGCGCCTGCGCGAGATGAAGGCCTTCATGCGCATGTCCTCAGGCGCCAACCTGAAGGAACTGGGCTGGTACGGCGACGGCACCGGAGCCAACGGCGATGTCACCAAGCGACTGGCTTCCATGGACGGCATCGTGCAGGATCCCAACGGCGAAGTGCACTTCACGGAGTGGAACTGCCGCGCCGGCCAGAACAACGTCATCATCCGCACCGACGGCACGGTGGCTCCCTGCTTCCCCATGTATCCCGCCAGTTACGACTGGGGAAATATTGACACACCCAAGTTCGACTCCGGCGAGTTGCGCAACATGAAGAAGACCTGCCAGCGTCACTGCTTTTCCACCCTCAACCACAACCTGGCGTATTGCTACAACGATGCCCGCGTCCTCAAGTGGCTGTGGAAGCAGGCGCGCAACGGCTTTGGCGCCGGCGCCAGAAGTTTCGAAGACTAAACCCATCTACCTTGACCATCGCCAAGGGGTTGGCCGCACCAGGCCAGCCCCTTCGGCCATGGCCTCTTGGCATCTCAGTTGCTACCGGTAAGGCGGGGGTTAATTGATTTAAAATAAGGCGGTGGTGTTTTGGTGTGAGGGTCCCCGATGCTGGCCTCGGGGCGAAGTCGTGGCTCTGGATAACGCCAACGTGCCCGCCATCGTCTTAATTTTGCAGGTTCTCCGCCCATCTCCGTGAGCATCAAAATCAGGATTCCGCGAGGCAGCAATTCAGGGGTCGGCAGGTTTCTCCCGCAGGATGCCGTGCTCCGCGCCGGCTTGGCCATATTTCTGTTCCTGGCCGTCGCCGTCAGCGGAGTATTTACCTTCTACTGGGTAAAGTACGCCCGCATAGTAGATCGGCGCATGAGCGGCCCAATCTTCGACAACACCGCCAAAATCTACGGCGCGCCGGAACCAGTGCAAATCGGCGAGCGCATCACCTCCAGTGAAATCGCTGGAGAACTGCAGCGCGCCGGCTACAGCCTGGAAGGCGCCAAGTCCCTCTCCCGCATCGGCACTTATCGCCTGCAGCGTAATGGCGTCGCTATTGAGCCCGGGCCCGAGTCTTACCAAGGTCCCGGCGAAGCCGAAATCCAGATCGAAAAGGGCAAAGTCAGCAGCATTCTGGCCAGCGGCAAGCCACTGGGCTCCTATCAGTTGGAGCCACAACTGGTCACGGCGCTTTACACCCAGCAGCGCTCCAAGCGCCAGGTAGTTAAGTATCAGGACATTCCCAAGGTTATGCGCGAGGCGGTGCTCTCCATTGAGGATCGCCGCTTCTTCCAGCATGGCGGAGTCAACTACTTCCGCCTGGTTGAGGCTGCCTTGGTGGATCTGCGCGAAGGGCGCCACGAGCAGGGTGGCTCCACCATAACCATGCAAGTAGCGCGCATGTTCTTTCTCACCCCGCAGAAGACGTTCCACCGCAAGCTCATCGAAATGCTGATCTCCATCGAACTGGAGAACCGTTTCAGCAAGGAGCAGATATTCGAGTTTTATGGCAACCAGGTAGATCTGGGGCAGCGCGGTTCATTTGCCATTCACGGCTTTGGCGAAGCCGCCCACGCCTTCTTCAACAAGGACTTACAGGCCATAACCTTACCCGAGGCGGCCCTGCTTGCCGGGCTGATTCAGCGCCCCAGTTATCTTTCGCCCTACCGTCACCCCGAGCGCGCCCTGGACCGCCGCAACATGGTGCTGGACGCGATGGTGGAGAACCATGCCATTACTCGCGCCGACGCGGAGCGCGCCAAGGCTACGCCGCTCAAGCTGGCTCCCCTTAACGTTGAGGCCAGCGATGCTCCCTATTTTGTTGACCTTGTGAAGGATAACCTGAGCAGCCGCTTCAGTGACGAGGAACTAACCAACGGCAATTACCAAATCTACAGCACCCTCGATCCTGATCTGCAGCGCGAGGCCGCCCAGGCAGTGGCGGAAGGCATGAAAGTAGTGGATGCCAAGCTGCTGAAGTTGCGCACCCGCCGCATCAAGGTGGGCAAAGGCCGTAAGGCCAAATGGGAAACGCGGGTGCTGCCCGGGCCGGACGCGCAGGTGGCGCTGGTGGCCCTGGATCCACATACGGGCCACGTGCTGGCCCTGGTGGGTGGGCGCAATTACGCTTTCAGCCAGCTCGACCATGCCATGTCGAAGCGGCCGACCGGCTCCATCTTCAAACCTTTCGTCTACGCCGCTGCGGTTAATACCGCACTCACGGGAGGCGTGTCGCCGG
>JBLMXE010000445.1:0-3065 GCA_050257615.1 Chlamydiota bacterium
AAGCCCTGTTTACACCAATCATTCCGCGACCCATAATCTCGGTGAGGCTGTCGAGTGAAAAGAACACCAGTTGCCGTTTTTATCACGGCTGCTGTAGTCGGAGCTTTCGCCTATCTCGTCATTACCGGTAGGACCGACTCGTGGCTGACAACGGACTGCACTATTATCGATAGTCGCGTTGTTCGCGACGAAATCCCGCCTGGACCGAAGGGTGGAGTGGTGGGGCTCTACAAAGGCGAGTATCAACTGCGATACCACGTAAACGGCCAGGACTATCGCACCTGGGTGACTGCGGGCTGGGAGGACAAGGACCCCAACTTCGTAGAATCAAAGGTCTCCTACCTGCCTGAGTCCTGCCCTTATATCGTGCGTTACACCCCGAAGAATCCTGCCGAAACAGTTACTGACTGGAAGATTAAATAACCTTTGGCTGAAATCGCCACGTTCATTAGGCCGCCCGGCCCTTTGCCCAGAGATGGTGCAATTGGGATAAAGTACGTGAAGCCCTGTTCGCGATATTCAGCGGACGACTCTGCGTCATCGCGAGCGTTTGCCGTGCTCCAAGTTGTACAGCATGCCCCCAGGCGGGGCGCTGGGGTCTTCTACACCCTTCTGTAAGGCAATAGTGATATCCCGTCCTGCGAGCCTGACATGCGCCTTGTCCAGCGATGCCTCCTTCGCGTCGAGGTATTCAACTCGCAGTTCGTGGTCATTGAGCCATCTGGCATTGACACCCCACGCAGATTCGTTACGAGTTGCGCCGTAGAGAAAGGCAACGTCTTCACTTCGTCGCCAAAAGCTTTTCTCACGCAGTTCAACTTGATAGCCGAAAGAGGTAGTTGCTCCGCCATTCGATTCGACAATCACTGCGTCCACCCGACCATCTGGCGATGGTACTCGTGCCACCTCGTCATTAGTAACGCAAGCCGTGGTGAAACAACACAATATCGCCGCCGCAGCCAAATTCGTCAGCCAAAAAGGGCAATGCATGGCGGCTATCTTAACCTGCCATGACAAAAATCTAAAAAGCCCGTCCTCTCCAGCATGATTGGTGATAAATCGGCATATCACGTTTCATCTGCGACAACGCGGGAACAGAGTGAAAGCCGCAGAGTGCTGGAACCGGGCAACTGCCGCGGGAACTGAGAACTGAGAACCGGCAACTGAGAACTGGTTTTTACGATGCAGCTTTTTCGCCAGTCTTGAGCAGTTCGTTGACGATGGTGACCAGTTCTTCGGGGTTGACGGGTTTTTCCAGGTAGAGGTCGGCGAGCGGTTCGGCGGCCTGGAAGGCTTCGGCTACATAACCGGAGACCACCACCACGGGCAAACCGGGACGGTTCTTGGCGGCTTGCACAATGGAGCGGCCATTGGCATCGCCCAGGCGCCAGTCGGTGACCACGGCGTCGTAGCTGTCGTGGGTCAGCTTGGCAATGGCGTCATGCGCCGAGGTAGCCGTCGTCACCGTGTGCCCTGCCGATTCCAAAATGGCACACTTCAGCGCCACTACGTTTGGTTCATCGTCCACGCACAAGATTCTGGCCATAGTCACTTCGCCAGGTCGGCGTCACCAGGAGATGCTCCACCAGCCATCTCATTCTCCGGCAGCTAAGCAAGCCCTGTCAATTATTTAGGGAAAATAGCCGGGTAGTAGGCTGCCCCGGTTCTTCTTCGGCGGGATCAAAGGGGCGAGCACAGACCCGCCCCTAAGTCTTCGACCTGCCCGGCTAAACCTTGACGCCCACCGACTTGGCCTGGGTGAACAGATACAGGTAGTCCGGGCCTCCGGACTTGGAATCGGTGCCGGACATGTTGAAGCCGCCAAAGGGATGAGCGCCCACAATCGCACCCGTGCACTTGCGGTTTAGATACAGGTTGCCGACGTGGAACTCACGGACAGCCCGGTCAAGCTTGTCCTGGGAACTGGAGTAAACCGCGCCGGTGAGTCCGAATTCGGTGTCATTGGCAATTTGCAGTGCATGGTCAAAGCCATGGGATTTGATCACCGCCAGCACGGGCCCAAAGATCTCCTCCTGCTCGATGCGGTCGCCAGGCTTAACGTCGGCAATCACCGTGGGCTGCACAAACCAGCCCTCGCCGGCATTGCTATCGCGCTTGCCGCCGGTCAG
Organism: Chlamydiota bacterium; assembly: GCA_050257615.1. Classification (GTDB taxonomy): domain Bacteria; phylum Acidobacteriota; class Terriglobia; order Terriglobales; family Acidobacteriaceae; genus JAICWP01. The sequence continues at coordinate 2,130 of JBLMXE010000445.1, forward strand.
AAGCCGTCCGCCCTGCTTCTGCCCGACCTCGATGTACTCCAGAATGGACTTCATGGAGCCCTCGTTGACCACTGGGCCCATGGCAGGATTTCTGGTGGGATCGTCGACCGTAATCTTCTCCACCCGCGCTTTCAGCCGCTCCAGAAACTTGTCGTAGATGCGCTCGTCAATGATGGCGCGCGAGCACGCCGAGCACTTCTGTCCGGAGAAGCCGAAGGCCGCGGCGGCCACGCCTTCCACCGCCGCATCCAGGTTGGCGTCCGCATCCACAATGATGGCGTCCTTGCCGCCCATCTCCAGGATGGTGCGCTTGATCCAGACCTGGCCGGGAGCCTGCTCGGCGGCGCGCTTGTTGATGTCCAGGCCCACTTCTCGCGAGCCGGTAAAGGCGATGAAGCGCGTCTTAGGATGAGCCACCACGGCGTTGCCAAAGCTGGCGCCCGCGCCCGGACAGAAGTTGACCACCCCTTCGGGCACGCCGGCCTCTTCCAGCGCTTCCACAAACTTGGCCGCGATGGTGGGCGAGTCGCTGGAAGGCTTCAGGATCACGGTGTTGCCGCACACGATGGAGGCCAGGGTCATGCCTCCCATGATGGCGCTGGGAAAGTTCCACGGCGGAATCACCGCGCCCACACCCAGGGGGATGTACATGAGCAGGTCGCGCTCGCCCGGCAACTGCACGGGAGCCTCGGCCTTCGCCAGGCGCAGCGCTTCCCGCGGATAGAACTCGCAGAAATCAATCAACTCGGCGATGTCAGCGTCGGCCTCGGCATAGTTCTTGCCCACTTCGAACACCATCCACGCGCCATATTCAAATTTGCGCTCGCGCAGGATGTCGCCCACCCGGAACACAATGGCGGCGCGCTCCTCGAGGGAGGTGCGGCTCCAGCTCTCAAATGCCCGCAAAGCCGCGTCCATGGCCGGCTCCACGTGCTC
>JBLMXE010000446.1:0-3174 GCA_050257615.1 Chlamydiota bacterium
GCGCCCGCTTCTGCTGCCGCCTGACCGAAGCTGCGCGTGCCTGCTGCTACCAGCAGCGCCAGCACGCATACCAGAAATACCGTTTTCGAAGCACGCATCTTGTTCTCTCCACTAAAAAGACAGGTCGTTAGCCACCTGGGGGAGCCCATAACTGGCCGCGTTTTAGAACTTGGCCGTGTCGCGCTTGTCACCCTTGATCATTTCCACTACGTACATGCTGGGCGCCGGCGCCGGCTTGGCCGCCGCCACGTGCCGCACCCGGCTGCGCGCCGGCTGCGGATCCCGCACCGGCCCCGCCACCCGGTACAACGAGGAGTCGCGCAGTACCGCCAGGTTCTCCTCCGACGTGTCCAGCGGATTGCGCAGCGCCAGCTGAATGCGTCCTTCGTTGCTGGCCATGGTCAGCTTCTGCGCGTCCTCCGGCGAAACCAATAGCGTGATGACCGGCACGCTCTGCGGCTCGCCCTGGGCGCTGCGCTGCAGCTTCTGCCCCGCCGCCAGCACCTCCACGTTTTCCAGTACGGTCGTGGTCAGCGGCTCATTGGTGCCGGTGGGGTTGCCGGTCAGCAGCACGTCCACCCGCGTTCCCGGAATCACAAAGCCGGCCACCGCCACCACCTCATTGACCCGCACCGAGACCGCCCTCATCCCCGGCGGAATCAGCGAAGGCAGCCCCGCGCCGGCGTTTTCCGCCGCTAGCTTGCTGGGCAGGATGAATTCTCCTTTGGCGATCGGCACCACCACTCCGCGCCCCAGCACGTCCGCCTTGTTCTGGTAATAGCCCTGCGGCAGTTCGCTGCCCGGCAGCCGGATCTCCCGCAGATCCTTGTCTTCCAGCTTCGCGCCCACCTGCAGGTCCAGCGCTGCCACCACCACCTGCGTGTTTGCCTGCTTCACTGAGGCCACGGTGCGGCGCAGCGTGGTGTAAACCATGTAGCTCACCAGGGCGCCGACGCCCAGGGCCAGAATGCCAATCAACAACAGCCGGTTGCGGTTCATCACTTCTCCTCGCCAAAAAAAAATCTACCCACCTAGAAATTTCTGAAAACCACGTTGCCCCTCAGATTCACCGTTCCTGCTGCTCCAAAACCGGGAATTCGCGGCAAAAACGCCAGGTTATACGGGCACACCACCGTCACCTGCGTGCCGCTTAGGCTCAGTCCCCCGCCCGCGCCGGGAATCACATATTGCTGATTGATGGCAATGTTCAGGCCGTCGGCGCTGGCCGCTCCGTTACAACGGTTAAAGCCCGAACCCGCGCTGATCCCGTTGTTCTGGGCGTAACTGACGATGGCCTGGCACAGGGCCGCATGCGATGTGTTGGGCGGCGCCGTGGCGCAATCGGTCAGGGGATTGCCAGGATCGTAATTTTGCTCTTCCACCGCCAGCCGCGCCCCTTCCCGCGCCGCATTGTTCAACACCTGGTGGGTGCGGATCATGTACGCTCCCTCCGACACCGCCAGCGACAGGAACAGCAGCAGGGGCAGCACAATCGCCAGCTCCGCCACCTGCGTGCCCCGCTCCCTAGTTGCCATAGGCCTGGCCCGTCGCTTCATTGCGCATCACCGCCCGCGTCGTCAGATTCACCGTGAAGGGCAGCCCAAACAGCCGGTACGGCACCTTCACGTCCACTTCGCTGTAATACGTCTGGATGTTGTTGACCGTCGCCGAGCATCCCTGCAAGACGTAAACCCCTGGCGCCAGCCCCGGCGGCAAACTGCCGCCGCTGGCGCACGTCGGTCCACCCGGACCGCTGGCCAAACCGCAAGCGCCGCTGGCAAAGCGGATATGCGCCGACTGCAGATAGCTGCACACCCGCGCCGCCACCGCATTCGGCCCGGGCAGCGCGTAGGGCACGCCGGCGTTGGGATCGGGCGCCACCGCGTAGCGAGCACCTTCCCGCGCCGCATCCGTCACCACCTGGTAGATATTGAACGCCCGCCCGAATCCCAGAATCGCGAACAGCAGGGTAAACAGCAGCAGGGAGACCACCGCCCCTTCCACGATCGTCGCTCCCCGTTCTCCCCGCCCGCGTTTCATGGTTTGAACACCGCAAACAATGTTCCCAGGGCCGCCGCTACCCCGAAGGGCGCCCGCAGCATGGCCGTGTTGCGCACATTAATGCTGGGATGGGCCGCCGCCCCTCCCTTTCCCGCCAGCCACTTGATCAGCTCCCCGATGTTGCGCAGCATCTGCCCCAGCATGCCTCGCCGCACCGCCTGCACGATCCCGATCAGGGCCGCCGCCAGCACCGCCACTTCCATGGCCAGGATCCAGCGGTCCAGGCCCAGCAGCGCCCCTAGCGCGGTGATCAGCTTCACGTCCCCGCCTCCGATGGCGCCCAGCTGGAAGAAGCTGAGTCCCACCCCAAAGGCGATCAAGGTGGCAATCAGGGCCGAGGCAAAACCTCCGTGCAGCAGGTGAAAAACTAATCCTGCCGCTACCGCCACCGTGGTCAGAGCGCGCGGAATCTTGCGCCAGCGAATGTCGCCCACGGCCGCGGTCAGGGCAAAGGCCAGGATCAGCGCGTTCCACACCTCCGGGTGCGGCACCGCCAACTTCTGTCCCAGCACGGTTGCGGTGGCGCTCAGCATCTAGGTTTCTCCCCGGTGATACTGCCTCTGCACAGGCAAAGGCGGGCGCGCCACTCTTTCCGGCGGCGCCAGCCCTCCCCTGCCAGAACTTACACATCTATGGCTGCCCGGCGCCACACCACGACGGCGCCAGCCAACCTTGTTATCCGCCAATCGCGCTGGCGGTCTGCGAAAACACGTTATTCGCGTTGCTGCCGATCAGCCGGATGGTTCCGACCACGATGACCAGAATCACCGCCAGCATCACCGCATATTCCGCAATGTCCTGGCCTTCATCGTCCCGCCACACTCCACGAAGTACTTCCAACATTTGCTGCCCTCCCGTGCATCACCTAATTGGGCGCGCCTTGGCCGCCCGCTTTCTTACGTGCAATCCAGAGTACATTTGGCACCTTCGAGCCAGAGAAATTGTGCCTTCAGATTCAGCTACTTAGCTTGAGTGACAGCCGGTTGACAATCGCACTGTCCGAAAGCTGAGACAGATGGCCAGAGAAGCTGCTGCAGAGGAGAGACAGTTACCTTGGTAAGCCTCACCCCTCCGGACCCAATCGGGTGCCCCATCTTTGGCCGCACTCGACGA
>JBLMXE010000447.1:0-18244 GCA_050257615.1 Chlamydiota bacterium
CCCGCCCCGGTATGGCCGACGATGGCCACAGTTTCGCCGGGCTCGATGGCAAAGCTGACGTCGCGCAGCACCCAGTCCGGTTCTTCCGTCTCATTTGCGGCGCGGGCGCCGTCGCCCGCGGTCTTTGCCTTTCCGTCCTGCCCATCTACGGAGATGGGGATGTTTCGATAAGCAAACCAGACGTGGTCGAACTCGATGCGCCCTGGCCCGGCAGGCGCCTTAGTCAAGGCCGGGGAGACCACCTGCGGCGGCGTATCCACCAGCCTGAAGACGCGCTCGCTGGAGGCCATGGCCGACTGCAGGATGTTGTATTTGTCGCTCAGGTCCTGAATGGGCCGGAAGAAACGCTGCGCATACTGGTTGAAGGCGACCAGCGTCCCCAAAGTGGTCAACACGGTGACCACATGGAAGGTCAACAGGTGACTGCGGGAAAACGACACGGCCACGCTGTCCGCGGTTATTCCCCGGATCACGTCATTGCCGCCGAACCAGATCACGCTGGCAATGGCGACTGCCGACAGAATTTCAACCGCCGGGTAGTAAAGGGCGTAAGCCATGATCGCGTCCAGAAACGCGTCCATGTGCGAAGCGTTAATATTTTTGAACTTGTCGTAGGCCCGTTTCTCGCGGTTGAACAACTGCAGCACCATCATGCCGCTGACGTGTTCCTGCAGATAAGCGTTGATGCGGGCGATGGCCACACGGATACGCCGGTAGGAGTCGCGCACCTTGCGCCGGAAGATCATGGTAGCGAGGAAGATGAAGGGCAGCACGGCAAAGGTGATCAGGGCCAGCTTCCAGTTCATGGTCAGCATGATGGCCACGATGCCGAACAGCACGAACACGTCCTCAAAGATGGCCACCACGCCGGCGGTAAACATTTCATTGAGCGCGTCCACGTCGCTGGTGACGCGGGTGACCAGGCGGCCGACCGGATTCTTATCGAAGAAGGCAACATGCATCCGCTGCAGGTGGCGGAAAATCTGGCTGCGCAGATCGAACATCACCATCTGTCCTGTCCACTGCATGTAGTAGGTCTGCAGGTACTCCAGCAGGAAGCTGACCACCAGCGTAGCCACGTACAGTCCCGCGATCTGGCCGATGCCGGTGAGGGCATTGTTGCTGAGCCTGGAACCCAGCCAGCTATGCGCCGCCTCCGGCGTGGGCGCCAGATAACGGTCCACCACAACCTTCGTGAAGTAAGGACCAAGCACGTCGGCGACGGCCTTGAAGATGATGGCTATCAGGGCGATGCCCACCTGCCACTTATAGGGGCGCAAGTAGGTGAGCAACCGCCGCATCAGGCGGCTGTCATAAGCTTTCCCCAGTACCTCTTCCTCGTGGATATTACTGGCCATCGGTTACCTAAGAATAGACGATTTTGGAAGACCGCAGGATGGAAAGAATAAAGCCATTTACCACAAAGGACACGAAGGGAAACAAATTCATGTCAGGCCATTTTTCTGCCTCTGGGATTCCTTTTCACGCCACAACGGCTCTAGGTTAAGAAATTTGTGGTTAAGAAATCTTGCGCAAGACCAGCGCCGAGTTCTTGGAGCCGAAGGCGATGCAATTGCAGATGGTGTGCTCAATTTTCACCTTGCGGCCGGGGTCAGGGACGTAATCGAGGTCGCAGGCCGGATCGGGCTGCTCCAGGTTGATGGTGGGGGGAATCATCCCGTGTTCCATGGCCACCAGGGTAGCAGCCACGCCCGCCGCCCCGCAGGCGCCTTGGGGATGTCCAATCTGCGACTTGAGCGCCGACATGGGCGTGCGCTCCGCGTGCTTGCCCAGCACCAGCTTCAGGGCTCGCGTCTCCACCCGGTCATTGAGCTGGGTGGAGGTGCCGTGCAGGTTGACGTAGTGCACATCCTCGGCGGCAATGCCCGCCTCCTCCAGGGCCAGTTGGATGGCGCGCGCCGGTTCCTCGGCGTTTTCCTCCATGCGCACCCGGTGGTAGGCCTCGCAGGTGGAGCCCCAGCCTGCCAGCTCCGCGTAAATGCGGGCGCCGCGGGCGCGCGCGTGCTCGTATTCCTCCAGCACAAACATCCAGGCGCCCTCGGAAAGGACAAAGCCATCGCGATCGGCGGAAAAGGGACGCGAGGCCCGCTCAGGCGCATCGTTCCACTTTGCGGTCAGCGCCCGCAGCATCATGTAGCCCTTCATGATCCCAGGCTTGATAGGCGCGTCCACGCCACCCACCAGGAGAGCGGAGTGTACGCCGGCCTGAAGGTGACGGAAGGCGTAACCCAGGGCGTCAGTGGAAGAGGTACAGCCGCTGGTCACCACGTGACTCATGCCGCGGAAGCCAAAGCGCAGGCTGATTTCGCTGGACTGCGTGCCCATGGTGCCGCTGGGAATGGAGAAGATGCTGACCTGCCTGACCTGGCCACTGTGCCACAACCGGTATTGTTCTTCTGAGAATTCCTGCGCTCCGCCGCCCGTCCCCAGCACCACGCCGAAATCGCGCTTCTCCTCCAGCGACATATGCTCCGGCTCAAAGCGGGCATCGCGCAGGGCCTCGGTGGAAGCGGCCAAGGCGAGAGGTATGATCCGCGACACGTGCTTGCGCTCGTGCGGCTCCACCCAGGCGAATTCGTTGAAGCCGCGCACTTCGCCGGCAATTTGTACTGGCTGCTGGCTGGGGTCGAAGCTGGCGATGCGAGCCACCCCGCTCTTGCCCGCCAGCACCGCGCGGCAGAACTCCTCCCGGCCAATCCCATTAGGACTGACCACCCCCATGCCGGTGATGACGACTCGCGCCATGTCTTAATCAGATGTCAGCCGCGACACCCAGGTTACGGCCACGCTCGCAATTCCCGCTGCCGAAAAATGGGATAATCGAGTGGTATCGGCTTCCCATGCCCCTGGGATTGTACATTTCCGTCCCCTTCTGCCGCACCAAGTGCAGCTACTGCAACTTTGCCTCCGGGGTATTTTCGCGGGCGGTGTTTGACCGCTATGTGGACCGGGTCTGCGAAGACATGCGCCAGGCAGCGGCCACGGCGGCCGCTCTGGGCGGCCATTTTGAGCCGTTGGCCGACTCCATTTACCTGGGAGGAGGGACGCCCACGGTGCTGCCCGCAGAAAATCTGCTGCGCCTGTTCCGCTGCCTGCGCGAAGTCTTCACGGTTGCCGTGGACACCGAGATCACCGTGGAATGCGCACCCGGCAGCCTGGACGATGACATGCTGGCGGCGCTGGCCGCATGCGGCGTCAACCGCGTCAGCCTGGGTGTGCAGTCCATGGTGGATGGCGAGGCTGCGGCAGTCGGCCGGCAGCACAAGCGCGCCACCGTGCTCGACGACATCGCCCGCCTGCGCGCGGCCGGCATTCACAACATTAATCTTGATCTGATCGCCGGCCTGCCGCACCAGACGGAAGCTAGTTGGAGCACATCGCTGGATGAGACGATTGCCACGGGCGTGCCCCACGTCAGCGTCTACATGCTTGAGGTGGATGAAGACTCACGACTGGGCCGAGAGCTGATCGCGGGCGGCACCCGCTACCACGCCCACTTTGTCCCCGACGAGGATGCAATTGCCGACTTCTATGTCGAGGCTTGTCGGCGCCTGAATGGCGTGGCTGTGGCGCAGTATGAGATCTCCAATTTTGCCCGCGCGGACGCCTTTTCCCGCCATAATTTGAAATATTGGACGCGCCAACCCTACCTAGGCTTCGGGGTGGACGCGCACTCCATGGTGGAGGTTTCGGCTGATCCTTATGCTTTGTTGCACGCCCAGCCAGCCGAGGCAGACTTGGCTGACGGCCAGGGCGGCTCCCGCCCTTGCGCCGTGTCGGAGGCGAACCTGGAGGCGGTACGTTTCTCCACCCCGGATGCTGTTGAACAATTCTTAGCCGGCGCTCCGCTCACGAAGAACCCGGTATCGTGGGCAGAGGCACGCGAAGAGACGTTCTTCCTGGGGCTTCGGCTGAACCGGGGCGTGGACCTGGCTGGCGTGGCCCTGCGCTTTGGCCTTCCGGCCGAGATGGAAGACACTATTGCCCAGCTCTGCGCTGAGGAACTGCTGGAGCGCGAGGGCAGTATCGTTCGCCTGAACGAGCGCGGGCGGTTGCTATCCAACGAGGTGTTTTCGCGGTTCCTGGCGTGTGCGCCTTCCTAGCGCCGCGGGACGGGCGGGCCAGACGCCCGCCAGACAGCCGGGGGATGCCGGCGCTACACACGCCAGATTTGCTCGCGCAGCGCAATTTTCATTAGACTTTGTTTTCGGCGGCAGGGCCGCGCGTACCGGCTGACCGTTGAATGCTTAACAATGAAAACCAAGGCTCAATCTGAGATTGTTGACTTGCGCAGCGACACCGTCACCCGGCCCACGCCGGAAATGCGGCGCGCCATGGCCGAAGCCGAAGTGGGCGATGACGTTTACGGCGAAGACCCCACCGTTAACCGCCTGGAGCGGCGCGCAGCCGAGATTTTCGGGCGGGAGGCGGCCATCTTCGTGCCCAGCGGCACCATGGGCAACCAGATCGCCATTAAGGTCCACACCCACCCCGGGCAGGAGATAATCTGCGAGGAGCGCGGCCACATTTTCAATTTCGAAATGGCCATGCTGTCGCATTTTTCCGGCTGCCTCGCCCGCCCGGTGCCCGCGCCCGATGGCATTCTCAGTTGGGAGAGGATCCAGCGGGCCATAGCGCCCAAGATCTACTATCGCGCTCAAACCGGGCTCCTTTCCCTTGAGAACACGCACAACATGGCCGGGGGCACGGTTTACCCGCCGGAGGTTTTCGACGACATCTGCGAGCGCGCCCATCAGGCGGGATTACCCGTCCACCTCGATGGGGCCCGGATTTTCAATGCCGCCACGGCGCTGGGCAAGCCGGTAGCTGAAATCAGCAAAAAAGCCGACTCGGTGATGTTCTGCCTGTCCAAGGGCCTGGGCGCGCCGGTGGGTTCGATGCTGCTGGGCAGCCGCGCCTTCATTGACCAGGCCCGGGTTTATCGCAAATCGCTGGGCGGCGGCATGCGCCAGGCGGGGGTGCTGGCGGCAGCCGGGCTGATCGCGCTGGAAAAAATGCCGGCCCGCCTCGGCGAAGATCATGCCAATGCCAGGTTTCTGGCGGCTGGCCTGGCGCAAATTCCCGGCATCGCCCTGGACGCAAGCAAGGTGATGACCAACATTCTGGTGTTCAACGTCGCCGGCACAGGCATGACTTCGTTTGATGTCTGCAAGAAACTGTCCGAGCGCGGCGCGCTGGCGAGCGGCATTGATGGGGAGCAGATCCGAATGGTCACCCACATGGATGTGGACCGCGCCGGGTGCGCCCGCGCCCTGGAAGCCGTACAAACCATCTGCGGGCGGGGCAGCCGCGCCGGCGCGGCTGATTAGTTAGAACTCGATCGCGCAGGAGGACTACGCGCACTCGTAAGTCAGCAGTCAACATGAAAACCGCAGAGGACACGAAGGACGCAGAGGAAATTTTGGAAAGGGAAAAATTCCTTTGAATCCCAATTTTCTCCGCGTCCTTGGCGTCCTCTGTGGTTTTGGTTCGTGGTGGAGGGACGAGCATGAAAATTGAGATCAAACGTTGTTTCCTTTGAGCCGACATTCGCCGCCAGGCCGGGAGCCTGAAACGTGAATTGGAACAACAGCCGGGAGTGGAAGGGGTCAAACTGCGACTGGGCGGAGGCGGCGTGCTGGACGTCTTCGCCGACGGCAAGCTGGTGTTCTCCAAGAAGCACGCCGGCCGCATGCCCACGACGCGGGAGATTCTCAGCGCGATCGGCGCCAGCTGATCCGCGGCCCGAAAGGTAAATCAAAACCGCAGAGTACGCGAAGGACACAGAGGATGCAGGTCACAAAACATCCCCTCCGCATCTTCGGCGTCCTCTGCGGTTTGGGTTTTCGCTGACCGCTCACTACCGACTCCCCACTCCTGAAGCGCCTCCTTTCCGGCCACTCTCCCCGTGTGTTCTAATGAAATGTTTTGCCCAGGGTAGAGACGTAACTTGTTACGTCTCCTTCAACCGGGGAGGTAGAAGTTTGGACTTTCAGTTAACGGAAGAACAGCAGCAACTGCGGCGCAGCGTGCGCGAATTCGCCGAGCGCGAAATCCTGCCCAACGTCATGAAGTGGGACGAGGCGGGCGAATTTCCCCTGGCCACCATTAAGGAACTGGGCAAGCTCGGCCTGATGGGCGTGGTCTTCCCTGCCGAGCTGGGTGGCGCGGGCATGGGCTATGTCGAATATGTTCTCGCCGTCGAGGAGCTCTCGCGCGTGGACGGCTCGGTGGGCATCATCGTGGCTGCGCATACATCTCTCTGCGCCAACCACATTTTTCTGGCCGGCAACGACGAGCAGAAGCGCAAGTATCTGCCGCGGCTGGCCTCGGGCGAGTTCATCGGCGCCTGGGGCCTGACCGAGCCCGGGTCCGGCTCCGACGCCGGCAGCGCCCGCATGAGCGCGGTGCGCAACAAGCACGGTTGGGTGCTGAACGGCACCAAGACCTTCTGTACCAATGGACATTACGCCGACGTGCTGGTGGTCATTGCGGTGACCGATCGTGCCGCCCACACCCATGGCCTTTCCGCCTTCATCGTGGAAAAAGGTACCAAGGGATTCCGGCCGGGCAAGAAGGAAAACAAGCTGGGCCTGCGCGCCAGCGACACCGCCGAACTGATCTTCGAAGACTGCCTGATTCCCGCGGAAAACCTGGTGGGCGCCGAAGGCAACGGCTTCATTGACGCCATGCGCGTACTGGACGGCGGCCGCATCTCCATCGCCGGGCTTTCGCTGGGCATGGCTCAGGGGGCCTACGAAGCAGCTCTGAATTACTCCAAACAGCGCAAGCAGTTCGGGCGGGCTATCAGCGAGTTCCAGGCCATCCAGTGGAAGCTGGCCGATATGGCCACGGAGATTGAGGCCGCCCGCCTGCTCACCATGCGCTCCGCCGCCATGAAAGACGCCGGCCTGAAGACCACCCTGGAGTCGTCCATGGCCAAGCTTTACGCCAGCGAAGTGGCGGTGAAATGCGCCAATGAAGGCGTGCAGATTCACGGCGGCTATGGTTTCATCAAGGATTACCCGGCGGAGAAGTTTTACCGCGACGTGAAGCTGTGCACCATCGGTGAGGGCACCAGCGAGATTCAGCGCATGGTCATCGCTCGGCAAATACTGAAAGACTAGGAGTCAGGAGTCAGTTATCAGGAGTGTCAGTAAAACCAAAACCGCAGAGGACGCAGAGGACGCTGAGGGGAACAAGGGAAGCGATAAGCAAGGATGTTTTGACGTGATTAGACTTGAAATCAAATCCTCTGCGTCCTCGGCGTCCTCTGTGGTTGTGGTTTGGTTTTGATTTTGGTTTTGCCGTCGACCGTCAGCCATTGACCGTCGAACTTTGAGCGAGCGACTAACGACCAACGACTAACGACAGACCGTTGCCCACCGAAATCCAATCTTTGGTTGACCGCGCCCGCTCCGGCGACCCCCGCGCTCTGGCACGGGTGATCACCGCCGTGGAAAACCGTGCGCCCGAAGCCTCGCAGCTGTTGCGGGCTCTCTTTCCCCACAGCGGCCGAGCCCGCATCATCGGCCTGACCGGCGCGCCGGGCGCGGGCAAGAGCACGCTGGTGGACCAGCTGGCGCGAGAATACCGCAAGCAGCAACACACGGTGGGCATAATCGCCGTGGATCCGACCAGTCCTTTCAGCGGCGGCGCCATCCTAGGCGACCGCATCCGCATGCAGGCACACCACGCCGATCCCGGCATCTACATCCGCAGCATGGCCACGCGCGGCTCGCTGGGCGGACTGGCCGGCACCACCGCCGATATCGCCACCGTGCTCGACGCCGCCGGCCGCGACCTAGTGCTGATCGAAACTGTGGGCGTGGGCCAGGACGAGGTGGATATCGTGCGCCTGGCCGACGTCACCATCGTCATCCTGGTTCCAGGGATGGGCGACGACGTGCAAACCATCAAAGCCGGCATCATGGAGATTGCCGACATCTTCGTTATCAACAAAAGCGACCGCGAAGGCGCCGAGCGTGTGGAGCGCGAGATCCGCGCCATGCAATCGCTGGCCGCGCGCAAAGATAACTGGAGTCCGCCCATCATCAAGACCGTGGCCACTGAAGGCACAGGCGCGGCGGACCTGGCCCAGGCTATCGCCGATTATGAGACCTATCTGGCCAAGCACAATTTGCTGCTGAAGAAGCGCGCGCGCCACTGGCACGACCGCCTCCTGGAGATGCTGCGCGATGCCCTGCTGCGCCGGGTGGTGCGCGAACAACTGGGGGAAGAGGAGGTCAGCCGCTATGCTGCCGAAGTTGCCGAGCACAAGCGCGACCCGTATTCTCTAGTGGAAGAGATTGTCGCCAGCCTGGGGAAAAATGATGTTCGACATTGACCACCTGGGAGTCGCCGTCAAATCGCTGGCCGCGGCGCGCAAGTTTTACGAGGACCTGGGGCTGAGCGTTGTGGGCGAGGAGATGGTGGAAAGCGAGCAGGTGCGCCTGGCCATGGTGCCGGTGGGCGAGAGCCGCATCGAATTGCTGGAAGCGATCTCTCCCGAGTCGGCCATTGCCCGCTTCATCGCCAGGCGCGGCGAGGGATTGCACCACATCGCGCTGCGCGTGAACGACCTGGCCGCCACCGTCGAACGGCTCAAGCAGAAAGGCACGCGTCTGATTTCAGAAGACATCAAGGTGGGCGCCGGCGGCCACCTCTACGTCTTCGTGCATCCCTCCAGCACCGGCGGCGTGCTGCTGGAACTCTGCGAGGACCCGCCCCAGGGCGTCTGACCATGCTGCTGCTGGCGGTGGACACTTCCGGCAAACAGGGCAGCATTGCGCTGGCCCGCGCCGATCGGAATAACTTTGAGGCCCTTGAAGTTGTACCTTTGACCGGGGGCACCTTTTCCGCGCAACTGGTACCGCAGATTGCCGACCTGCTCGCACGCCACAAATTTTCCAAGCACGACCTGGATGCCTTCGTGGTTGCGTCCGGCCCTGGTTCGTTCACTGGACTGCGCGTTGGGCTGGCAGCGATCAAGGGCCTGGCGGAAGTTCTGCACAAGCCCATCGTGGCTGTGTCTCTGCTTGAGGTGCTGGCGATATCGGCTGCGATGGACGCTTCGCTGGTGGCGGCGCTGGATGCGGGGCGCAGCGAGGCTTACGCTGGAGAATACGAGGTGGCCGGCGGCAATGCGCGTTTAGAGCGTGAGAGCCTGCTGAATGAGGAGGAATTCGTGGCTGTGGCGCGAGGCAAGCTCGCTCCTGTGGTCACGCCCGACCAGTTAGTGCTGGACTGGGCCCACAAACATGGCCTCGTGTTGTTCGAAGTCGAGCACCCGCGCAGCGACGCCCTGGCACGCATCGGCTTGAAAAAGCTGCTGGCCGGGCAAACGGTAAGCCCTGCCGACCTGGAAGCCAACTACATTCGGCGCTCGGACGCGGAAATATTTGCAAAACAGTAGTCAGGAGTCGGTAAAACAAAACCGCAGAGGACGCCAAGGACGCCGAGGAATCAATTTCACACCCGCCGGTCAAGCATTTCTATGTTCCTCCGCGTACTAGGCGTCCTCGGCGGTTTGCCAGAACCAAGTATTCAGCAGTCAGGAGTCGGAAGTCAGCAAAATCAAAACCGCAGAGGACGTACGGGTCGGAAGATAACTGTCCAAAACCCTGATCCACAAATTTGAAATTGGTTCCTCTGCGTACCCGGCGTCCTCGGCGGTTATGGTTTGGTTTTGCTTTTGCTCGAAACTTTGAAACCTTGAAACTTTGAAACCTTGTATCCTCTCCCCGTGCCTGATTCCGCCAATCCTCGCCTCCAGCGCGTGCTGGAGCAGTTGCGCCTCTACGAGCATCCGCTGGTGAGTTTCGACGCGCGCGCCAAAGGCGAAGCGGTCGAAGTCATCATTAACTTCAAGAATCCGCTCGTGCCGGTGCACACTTACTATTTCGACTTGCACCCGCGCGATCTGGACCACCCGCAGTTTGAGTGGAGTTTCCAGCAGCAGCTCTATGCCTGCCTGCACGACTACATCATCGAAATGTTCACGCGCACGCCGCAGGACCGCGCCCAGCGCCAGGGGGAAGGCGGGTGAGCCTGCGCGGAAAAATCGAAAAGGAAATTCGCCGCCGCGGGCTAATTCCCTTCTCCCGCTACATGGAGATGTGTCTCTACGATGCGGAACTAGGTTACTACGCAGCCCACGCCGAGCAATTCGGCAAGGCCGGCGACTTTTACACCTCAAGCGACGTGCACGCGGTCTTCGGGCGCCTGCTGGCGCGGCAGTTCGAGGAGATGTGGCGTGCGCTGGATTCGCCGGCAGAGTTGCAACTAGTGGAACTGGGGCCAGGACGCGGCCTGTTCGCCCAGGACGTAATGGACTGGTCGGAAAAGAAATTTCCCGAGTTCTTCCGCACGTTGCGCTATGTGCTGGTTGAGGCTTCGCCCGCGCTGCGCCAACGGCTGGCGGAAACGCTCGCGCGGCGCATTGCTGAGGGCAAAGCCACGGTCTGCGCTTCTCTTGACGAACTCCCGAGCCGGGTTCCCGCGCCCGCCATTGTTTTTGCTAACGAATTTTTCGACGCGTTGCCCGTGGAAGTGATTACCCAGCGCGGCGAATTAAGGATAGGCTGCGGACAGGGGCACTTCACGGAAATGTTCGCGCCGCCGTCCGCTGCGGTACTGCAGTACCTGGACCGCTACAGCGTACATCCCGAACCGGGCGAGCGGGTGGAAGCGGCGCTGGTGGCGCAGCAATACATGCGAAACGTTTCGAATCGTCCAGAGCACGGCTTTGTCATCGTGATTGACTACGGCTACACGCGCGCGGAGCAACTGGCCGGCCGCCACCGCGGTACCGTAACCGCCTTCCGCCGCCACACCATCAGCCCCAGCCCATATGAAGCGCCCAGCGAGCAGGACATTACAGCTCACGTGAACTTCACCGCCCTGCAAGCAGCAGCCGAGGAAGGCGGGTTGGAGCCCCTGGCGCTGCTCACCCAGGCACAGTTTTTGATGGGCATCGGCGAAGCCAAGCAGTTTGCCGACGCCTTTGAGGACGCACGCCTGCCCCAGGAGAAGGCCAAGGTCGCGCTTCAACTGAAACACCTGATCACCCCCGCCGGCATGGGCGAGAGTTTTCATGTGCTGGTCATGAGTAAAGGAGTTGATGCCGCGAAGGCGCGCCAACTCAGCGGACTAAAGTTCGCACGTTGAAAAAGCTTGCGACACCACCAAAGTGTCAGGTCTGCTTTCGATACCGGCCCAGCGGAACCTCCGCGCATCCCGCCAGGCACGAGACGGCCACAATAACGCCCAGAAACAATCCCGGATGCAGGCGCACGATTCCCAGGCCTGAGAGGATCACAAAGATGGCGGCCGCAAGGTACAAAGGCCCGGTGAGATAGCAATGAACTCGTCCGCACTTGGCCGCGTTCAGCACGCATCCTAAACCCGCTATGAGGAAGGCGGGAACCCATAGCCAGACCAGTCCCTGATGCCAGACACCTCCCGCTGCTATGAGGGCAATCGGCAGGTACCAAAAGAACCACGCCGCCTTCTGCCCGGTCAGATCGCGGGAGCCGCATTCCCCGGGGGTACCAGGGTTTTTCATTTCAGCGCACCGTGCTGTCCGTGGCTAAGGTAGCCAGCCTGCTGGCGAGGTTGGGCGCTGCGTAAACCACGGGGCCATCCGCACGGCAATACCGCCGCCACCGGAGTTGCTCGTTCCGCCGTCCGCATGCGCACCTCACTTCTTTCGCTTGGCTTCCGCAACCGCTGCTCGCAGCGTCTCCTCCGACGGCATCCCGCTACGATTGGCATAAAGGCGGCAGGCCAAGCCGGCAGACAGCGCCTGGCTTGGTTCCACATCCTGTCCGTTGACACGAATGGTGGGAGAACCTGGAAACAGCAAGGCTCTGGCCTCTGCCAGCGTGGTTACCGCCACGGTTTCAATCTCATCTTCCACCGCTTCCGCTGCCAGCACCTTCTCGACTCGTTCCACTGCCGGTTCGTAGTGAGGGCAGCCGGGAACATAGAGAACTTCGATCTTCATTGCCCCTCCTCCGCCTCCTCCAATACCGGACACAAGCAGGCCTCATGCCGCCGCCGATGACTCAATTCGCGGTTGCACTTGTGCAAATCCGCCTCCAGCTGCGATTCCAGTTGCTGCAGCTCGCACAGCTTCCCGCGCACGTCGGCCAGTTTTGCCTGCAGCAATGTTTTAACGGACTCACAGGCTTCCACCTTGTGTCCGCGCAATTCGATGAGTTCTCTGATTTCCCGCAGTGAGAAGCCCAGGGATTGCATTTGCCGGATGAAGTGCAGGCGCTCGATCGTCTCCTCCGAATACAGCCGGAAGCCCCCCGCGCTCCGCCCCGCCCGCGGCAGCAGTTTGCGCCTTTCGTAGAATCGGATGGCATCCACGCTGGTGGACGCACGCTCGGCCACTTCTCCGATCTGCATCGTTGTTCCTCTCCCACTAGCAAAATCTTACAACCTGGAGCGCGGTCCAGAGTCAACTGGCGATCACATCGTTTGACACACAGGAAGGAGTCCGCCCTCCCGCCACCCACCGGCGAGCCCCGGTCTGGTTGAGATGGGCGAAAGCGGAGACTACTATGGGATTCGACCAACTTAGGAGGACGTGCATGCAACTCAACACGAAAGCTCTTGCTTTGGCCTTCGCGATTTTTTGGGGAGGGGCCATGCTCCTGATGACGCTGGCCAACCTGATCTGGGGCAACTATGGCCAGCAGTTTCTTTATCTGATGTCATCGGTTTACCCTGGCTACCATGCAAGTCGCAACTTCACGGAAGTGGTCGTGGGAACGCTCTATGGAGCCGTAGACGGGTTCATCGGCGGGCTTATCTTTGCCTGGCTTTACAACTGCTTCGCCAAGCCTGCTGCGTGAACATCAAGGCGCCGTTTGCTGCACATTGATGGGATGGCAAATGGGCGTTAGGGAAAAACCACATGATCGTTACCTCTCGCCCGAGCAGGCAAAGCGCTTCTATGACCTCCTGGGCGTGAGGCAGGATTGGCAACGCTTCTACGAAAACGCTGCTCTGCAGGAGCTGATCGCGCATGCCGGTTTTGACTCCGCCCGCTCGGTATTCGAGTTTGGCTGCGGAACAGGGGCTTTCGCCGCTCGCCTCCTGCAGCAGCACTTGCCGGCGGACGCCCGTTACACCGGCCTCGACGTCAGCAGCACAATGGTTTCGCTGGCACGGAAACGTTTGCAGCCCTGGCCGGAACGCGCGCACGTGCATCAAAGCGATGGTTCTTTCCGGATACACCAGCCCGATCGCAGTTTCGACCGCTTCGTTTCCAATTACGTTTTTGACCTGCTCGCGCCGGGTTTCGCAGAACAGCTTTTACTTGAGGCTCGCCGCATACTCATGCCCGGAGGCAAGCTTTGCCTGGTGAGCTTGACCCACGGAGCATCTTGGATCAGTCGTGCGGTTTCGTGTTGCTGGCAAAGTCTCTGGAGACTTAGTCCTGCCATTGTGGGAGGCTGCCATCCCATCGAACTGAGGGATCATTTGTCGTCCAAAGAGTGGAACGTGGAGCACCAGGCCAGACTGATCCGCTGGGGTCTGCCTTCCGAAGTCCTTGTGGCCTCCTCGAGGTAGGGAACGTGGCCTACCGTGGCGGTCAGCAGCTCGCGACGGTGCAAAGCCAACGGCCAACGACCGAGAGCCAACGGCTGTCTTTCTCACACCGGCAGCTGGTGCTGCTGCCAGGCGGGCGCGGCGGGCTGCGCTTCAGAGGTCAGGTCGAGCACCAGTTTTTCCAGCACCAGGCGCTTGCTGGCGGGATTGGAGCGCAGAGCAAGGTCGGCGCGCGCCACCAGGCGAATGGCGCGCGTCAGGTCGCGTTTTGATTTGTAGCGCCGCGCCTGCTTGATAATGTCCTCGGCGGCGAACGGCGGCACGCGGAAGCCCTGCCACAAGGCGGCCCACAACATGCGCGTATCGCGCACGTTGCGCTCCAGGATGACCAGCATCTGACGAAAAGTTTTGGCGAGCATGAAGAGGTGCCCGATGGCCGCCTCCTCGCCTTCGCCGGTGGAGAGCATGGCATCCAGCACCTGCAGGGCGCGCACCCGGTCCTTGGCGGAGATGGCGTCAGTCAGTTCGTAGAGCGAGCGCTGCTTGGCGGCCAGCACCATGGTTTCCACGTCGCCCAAGGTGACGCGCTTTTTCTCTCCCACGTAGAGCAGCAGCTTCTCCAGTTCGCCGGCCAGCATCATCATGTTGCCGCCCAGCGCGTCCACCATTTCGCGGGCGGCATCGGAATCAATCTTCGCGCCCTCTTTTGCGGCCTGCTCGCTCAGCCAGCGCACGGCCTCGTTTTCCTCCACCCGCGCCAGTTCCACGATGCCACAATATTCGCCCAGCGTGTCGCGGATTTTCTGATAGCGCTCCTTGTCGGTCAGGTCCATGCGGCGAACATCGGCGGGAATGCTGACGTGGTCAGCGATAAAGATGAGCAGGGCGTCGGGATTGGGATTCTTGACGTAGGCCTCGATGGCCTCGAAATCGGCTTCGTGCGAGCCCCGTCCATAAAGATTCTTCACGCCGCGAATAAAGAACACCTGGAAGGGAGCCATCAGCGAGGGCGTGCGGGCGCGGTCGAGAATCTCGCCCAACCCCGTTTGCTCCAGGTCGAATTCATACAGGGCGAGGTCGCGCAGGTCGGCCGGTACCAGGGCCTGCAGCACCGCCTCCCGGCAGCGGCGCCGGAAGAAGACCTCGTCGCCGATGAAGACGTAGGCCGGGCGCAGCTTGCGACTGTTGACTTCCGCGACAAATCGTTCCGTGGGCGCAAAGGCGCGCATCAGTAAGTCTCCAGAACGTCGGTGACCAGGGCCTGCGCGAAGTCGCGCGACAGCCGTTGCAGCGCCGGCGATTCTTCCTGGAAGAAAGTAGAAAGCGAGCTGCTCTCCTGGTATTGCTCGCGGAATAGATAATTGGGGTTGTCGTACAGCACTTTGCCCTTTTTGTCGGTGAGCGTGACGTGAATGCCTATCTGCACCAGAACCGTGGCCACGCGGTTGGTGCGCGTGTCGAAGGTGAGCGGCGACACGTAGGTAGAGAGGACGGAACCGCGCAGCGTGGCGTCGGCCGAGCGGTCGTCACTGCTGATCACGTGATACTGGGTACGGGTAATGAACTCGCGCACCA
This sequence comes from Chlamydiota bacterium, assembly GCA_050257615.1. Classification (GTDB taxonomy): domain Bacteria; phylum Acidobacteriota; class Terriglobia; order Terriglobales; family Acidobacteriaceae; genus JAICWP01. The sequence goes on from JBLMXE010000447.1 coordinate 15,163, forward strand.
CCGCCGCCGTCAGATCTTGTTCCACTTTGTAAGCCTGCGTTCCGTTCACAAACATGGGGATGGCAAGGGTATGCAGATTGGTGGGCAACTGGCTGTCTTTTCCGGCCACATGGTAGCCGCATCCCGCCAGCGCCACGGAAAGGCACGCAGCCAGCGCCAGTCCCAGCCTGGGCTTCACTGGATCTTGCCTCGCGGGCGGGCAGTAGCCATCTCTTCTGCAATCTCCACGGCGGCGCCGGCAACGATGCGCAGATTATCGGCCACGGCCCACACCCAAATGCCGTTCGCGTGACTGGCATCACGGCGGCAACTGAGCAAAATCTCGCCCTGGCCGGCGGCGCTGACTGTGCTCGGCGATTCCTCCCCCACCCGGCTCACCAGCACGTGCTCCCCCGCCAGCGCTTGCGCCATGTCTCCCACCGCGAGCGTCTCCGCCATTTCAAAATAAATGGAAAACGCATGTCCATGGAAGATAGGAGCCTGCACCAGCATCAAGGCAGGCAGCGGCGCTTGTCCCGCGGTAATACGCTGGTAGTGATCGAGCACCCTGCTCTCTGCAGCTTCCAGCGGTAGCGGGGCTTTCTGTCCGTAGCGAGCCACCAGGTTGAAGGCCACCTGGGTATCAAAAATCTGCCGTGGCAGGTCATGGAAGGAAAGCAGGTTCACCGTCTGCTCGTGCAGTTCGTCCATGCCGCGACGGCCCTGTTCGGAGGCGGGCTGATAGAGGGTAACGGCTGCAGAGTTCAAGCGGCCTGCCTTCTGCGCGCGCAGCAGCAGCAGAGCCAGGACCACGCTGGCGGGATGGGCCACCACCACAGGAGCAGGTTCCAGGTCCGGAGAAGGGGCGTGACCCAGCTGCCGCTCCACCCAGGGCGAGCGCAGCACCGCGCCCGGCACACTCTCCAGGCCGAAGGAAAGGTCAACGATGGCGCAGCCCGCCTGGCGAGCCATCTCCCAATGCCGACGGGTAAAGCTCTCCTCCGAGGTAAAAAAGGCGAAATCCACGTTTTCGAAGTGCTCCGGGCGCACCGCCTGCACGAAGCTCATCTCATCGCCCACCGCCTCCAGTTGGCCCAGAGATTCATCGTCGTCCAGCAGCTTCACGTCGCGGCGGGGAAAATTGCGGTCACCCAGCACCTCCGCCAGTTCCTTGCCCTTCAGCGTCGCCGCGCCCACAATGGCCACACGAAAGCTGCCGGCCCGCGAGGGTGGGCGTGAGGAGGAAGCTGGCTTGGAATCTTGGCTCATCGCAGCTCCGTGGCTTCCGTATAGGCAGGCGGGGGAGGATTTCCGCGGCGGTGAATCAGGTACATCAGCCGCCAGAACACGCCCGAGAGCATGTAGGTCATGGCAATCAGAAAGAGCACCGGCCGGGAGAAGAACCAGATGGCGGCAAACAGCAGCCCGAAGACCACGATCAGGCGGAAGGGATGGCGTCGCCGCCAGTCAATATCCTTAAAACTGTAGAAGCGCCAGGTGCTCACCATCAGGAAAGCGGCGCCCAGCATCAGTCCCAGCCAGATCACGGCCACCCACCACAGCGCGATGGGATCACCGCCGGAAAAATGCACTACTGCCGCCACCACACCGGCTCCCGCCGGGATCGGCATACCGACAAAATACTTCTTACCCGGCCGGCCCGGGTTGGAAGGCTGCGGGTTCACCTGAATGTTGAAGCGCGCCAGGCGGCTGGCTCCGGCCATCAGGAACACAAAGCTGCCTATGATTCCCGCCTGCATCAGCTTGCTGTGCAACTCGGCGTGCGCCATGGGAGGCATCAGGTGAAAACCCCACATCCAGGCCAGCAGCGCGGGTGCAACCCCGAAGGTGACTACGTCCGCCAGCGAGTCCAGTTCGCGGCCAAAATCGCTGCTGGTGCGCGTCATGCGCGCCAAAAATCCGTCCAGCGCGTCGAAGATGATGGCCAGCCCGATCGCCTTGGCGGCGTTGTCAAAGTGCCAGGGCTCCATCACGCTGGCCTGTATGACCTGCGAAATGGCGTAATAGCCGGCGGCAATGTTGGCCGTGGTGAACAGCGAAGGAATCAGGTACGCGCCTTTGCGCTGCCGCTTCTCGCGAAAGGGCGCGTCCTCTTTACGCCGCATGGGAAAAGGAGGTTCTGTCATGTTTGACCTCCACGCTGGCCCTGGGAGATCAGGGCAGATTGCAATTCGCCGCGCTTACCGCCCTCGTAGGCAAGCACACTCGCTCCGCCTTTCACCCGGTCTCCCACCTTCACCTGCACCTCGGCCGCCCCATCCAAGAGGAGGTCGGTCCGGGAACCGAACTTGATCATCCCCACGCGCTGGCCACGCTCCACCCGATCGCCGGCCTTTTTGGCGAACACGATGCGGCGCGCCAGCAGGCCGGCAATCTGCTTGAAGACGATCGTGTGGCCTTCGCCTTCCACGGTGACGATGTTCTGCTCGTTGTGCTGCGCGCTCTGTGCCCCCATGGCATTGTGGAACTGGCCGCGCTGGTAGCGCACGTCGCGGATCACGCCGGCAATGGGTGAGCGGTTCACATGCACATCAAAGACACTGAGAAAGATGCTGATGCGGCGCCGCGCCCGGCCTTCCACCTCCACCATGGAGACATCGGTGACCTTGCCGTCGGCGGGCGAGACCACGGCCCCGGCAGCCGTGGGAATAACTCGTTCCGGATCGCGGAAGAACCACAAAAAGAAGGCGGCCAGCACCAAGGCGGGCAACCCCCAGACGGGAGCGGTCAGCCACCCTACCAGCACCGCTACCCCCAAAAAGGCAAACCCGTAGTAGTACCCGTCCCGAACCATGAGATATCAAAGATTATATTGGCAGTGACTAAGATTATGCTGGCATTCTAGCTGAAACGGGCAGACGGGGGTTTACAGGGGTGTAAAAAGACACCCACTCCACCACCTGCGGGCGGCGGCGAAGGCGCGATCAGGCTACCTGGTTAGCGGTTCGATACTGCCGCTCGATCAGTTCCATCTGATCCTTGAGCCGCAGTTTCAGTTTCTTCAGCCGGACTTCTTCCAGCTTTTCGTCTTCACTGAGATATCTTTTTTGGGTGAGTACGTCGAGGCGTTGCGCGTACTGAA
>JBLMXE010000448.1:0-3378 GCA_050257615.1 Chlamydiota bacterium
GCAGAGCTCGGGATCGTTCCTGCTGCTGCACCGCCACCGCGTCTATGACCAGCGTGAAGGCGTGTGGATGGGCTGGGAGCGCAAGCGCGGCAAACTGCAGGACCTCAACAAGCTGCTGCGCCAGCAGTATGACAGCTTCCCGGTGAAGGTGGGCAACACCGCCATTCTTCCCCAAGTGCGCTTCGTCATCACCCTGGACGCGGATACGGAACTGCCGCGTGGCACGGCACAGCGCATGGTGGGAGCGCTGGCTCATCCTTTGAATCGCGCCATCGTGGATAACCGCCGCAACATCGTGGTTTCCGGGTACGGCATCCTGCAGCCGCGCGTGGGTGTGAGCGTGCACAGCGCCGCCCGCTCCCGCCTGGCCAACATTTACTCCGGCCAGACTGGGCTGGATATCTACACTCACGCCATCTCCGACGTTTATCAGGACCTCTATGGCGAAGCCATCTTTGCCGGCAAGGGAATCTATGAAGTGGACACCCTGCACCAGGTGCTGGACGGACGTTTTCCCTGCAACGCTTTGCTGAGCCACGACCTGATCGAGGGCGCCTACGCGCGCGCCGGTCTGGCCAGCGACATCGAACTGATTGACGACTACCCTTCCCACTACAGTGCCTACAACCGGCGCAAGCATCGTTGGCTGCGCGGCGACTGGCAGGTGGCGGAGTGGCTTCTTTCCCGTGTGCCCGACCAGACCGGAGCGCGCGTTTTCAATCCCATTTCCCTGATTTCGCGTTGGAAGATTCTGGACAATCTCCGCCGCAGCCTGGTGGAACCGGCCACCTTCCTGCTTCTGCTGCTGGGCTGGCTGGTGCTGCCGGGAAGCGCGGCGCTCTGGAGCGTGGCCGCCATCGCCATCCTGTTCTTCCCCGCCTGGCTGCAGTGCGCGCTCAACCTGGTGCGGGCGGCCAGGAACCGCAGGATGGAGCCGGCGCGCAACGCCCTCAGCGCCTTCGCAACGCAAAACGTCTCCCTATTCCTGAACTTTACTTTCTTGGCCCATCAGACCCTGCTCTCCCTCGACGCCATTATTCGTACTCTGGTGCGGCGCATGGTAACCGGGAAGCGACTGCTGGAGTGGGAAACCGCGGCCGAGGCGGAGCAAGGTGGACATCGCCGTAACCCCGTAGACCTTTATCTGGATTGGACTTCCGCCCTGGCCTTGGCGGTGACCGTGATCGTGGCTTCCGAGCATCCCGCCGCCCTGCTGGCCGCTGCCCCGGTACTGGTGCTGTGGACATCCAGCAAGCAGCTCTCCAAGTGGCTGAACCGGCCGCCGCGCACCTGCCGCTGCCAGGTCACGCCGCACGATCAACTGCTGCTGCGCCGCGCCGCCCTGCGCACCTGGCGCTATTTCGCGGAATTCAGCAATGCGGAACACAATTGGCTGATTCCCGACAACGTACAAGAAAATCCCGCTCGCATCGCCGCGCGCATTTCGCCAACCAATCTTGGATTCCTGCTCAATGCCCGCCAGGTAGCCTGTGAGTTCGGCTATGTGACCGTGCCTGAGTTCGCTCTCCTGACTAAGAGAACCCTGCACACTGTGCGCCGCCTGCCGCGCTATCGCGGTCACCTGCTGAACTGGTATGACACCCGCACTCTGGTACCCCTGCCACCCATGTTTGTTTCCTGCGTGGATAGCGGCAACCTGATCGCCTCCTTCTGGACGCTGCAACAGGGCTGCCTGGAGCGGCTGCACCGTCCGGTTTTGGAACGTAACTTGGCGCAAGGCTTCCTCGATCACCTGCTGGGGCTGGGCGACGCCGGCGGAATCCCCCGCCGCGTTGCCGCCGGCCTGGCATCGGTGGCACACCAGGAGGACTGGCTGGAACGCATGCTGGCGCTTCCGGAGACGGTTTTCGATCACCTCCCCGAGGCAGCCAACCGCCAAGGTTCCGCCGACGCGCAATGGTTTTCGCACGAACTGGGACGCCGGCTCAAGAATCTGAAGGAGACGGCGCGCTTCTATGCCCCCTGGATGCTGCCCGAATTCGCCTGCCTGCGCACTGATCCCGCCCTGCAACTCGATGCTTCCGGAGAGCAGCCGGCGCTGGAGCGCATCCCGCAGTTCCTGGAGCAGTTGGCGGAACGCCTGCAGCTTGCCATGGCGGCTCCTGCCGTGGCCCCGGAACGGAGAGCGCTATACCAGGCGCTCCTGGCCGTGCTGCCGGAAGCCCGCGCCCACGCCGTCCGGCTCATTCGCGAATTGGAGGAGTTGGCGAATCAGGCCGCGCGCCTGGCGGAAGAAATGGACTTCAGCTTACTGCTGAACAAGCGGCGCAAGCTCTTGTCCGTGGGCTTTGACGTGGAATCGCACAAACTCCATTCCGCCTGCTACGACCTGCTGGCCACCGAGGCGCGAGTGGCCGTGTTCGCCGCTATTGCCAAGGAAGATATTGCTCAGGAAGCGTGGTTCCTGCTTGGCCGCGCTCACACCTTGGCTTATGGCCGCCCCGTGCTCATCTCCTGGACGGGCACCATGTTCGAATACCTGATGCCCGGACTGTGGATGCGCACCTATCGCAACACTTTGCTGGAACGCTCCCGCGTGGCCGCGGTGCGCTCGCAGCAGGACTATGCCGCGCGCCGGCACATTCCCTGGGGAATCTCCGAATCGGCCTATGCCCAGACCGATGAGGCGGGCAATTACCAGTATCACGCCTTCGGTCTGCCGCGCCTGGCCTTGCACAAGGACGAATTGGAAGCCCTGGTGGTCTCCCCCTACTCCACCGTCCTGGCCTTGAGTGTGGATCCCTGCGGCGCGCTGAAAAACCTGCACCAGATGGCCGCCCAAGGCTGGCTCAGCGCCTACGGCTTCTACGAAGCCGCTGATTACACTCCCTCCGTGCAGCATCCACGCCGGCACAGCCATGAGCCGGTGCGCTGCTGGATGGCGCATCATCAGGGCATGAGCCTGCTGGCCATCGCGAATTTCCTTCACAGCGGAGTGGTGCGGCGCTGGTTCCATAGCAATCCTTACGTCCAGGCTACGGAGTTGCTGCTGAACGAAAAGCCGGTAGCCCACGTAAAGAGGCATGCCGAGTATCACACCGCCGCAGCCTGAACTTTCTTCCTGCGCGGGCGGCCACCAGCGGCGCCCGCGCCTTCCCGCCGTCACAAATCGCAGTGACAAGTAACACATTGCCCGCCCCCGGCATCATGAAAATATGACCTCGGGGCAGTGCTCAAAAAAAGAGCGACCGGGTAGGGCTCTGATTTATCTTTGTCCCTAAGTAACTGGCATTTGTGCAGGCTGCTCGGCCTGCTCCTGTTGCTTCGGCTGATCCCCGGTGCAGTGAACTTTCAGGAGGTAGAAAATCCATGGCAACCGCCCCCAAGTTCCGCATTGACGTTGCCATTCACGATTTG
>JBLMXE010000449.1:0-4530 GCA_050257615.1 Chlamydiota bacterium
CAGCTGAACCTCAGGAAGATTGGCGGCTTTCAAGTTGCGGTTGAGGGCGGGCAGGTCGGTATTCTTGAGCCCATCCCAGCGCTGCATGACGCCGGCGAAGTTGCGTTCCGTTTGCGTTATGGCGCTTACCTGGGCAGCGTTGGGAGCAGCGTCGGCGCGGTCCACATCGCCATAAAGGGTAGCGACGTCGCCGTTGACGCGATTGAGCGTGACCTGGGCGGAAGGTGCGGTGAAGAAGCCGCCGGGCTTGCCGACCACGTCGTTCATTTTGTTCTCGAAGGCGGCGATTGAATCCTTCACCGGCCCGCTGGCCTGCGCCGCGAGCTTATGCAACTGCTCGTTGGCAGAACGAGCCTGCAGGATCGCTTCTGTAGCCTGGGTCATCATCGAAGCCAGCTTGGTTTCCGCCTGGAACTGCTGCTCGAGGCCGGCCGGCGAGGTTTTTACCCGGGGATCCATTTTGACGGTCAAAGGCTCGGTGTAGCTCTTGCCGTCAATGGTCAAGCGAACAGTGTAGGTGCCGGGCAGAGCACGCGGGCCCAGCGGTTCGCGCGGCGTATCGTGTGGCACCGCCGAAATGGGGTATTCGTGGCGCATGGCCAGGGGCGTGGCATAGTGCAGGTCCCAGACCCAGCGATGCGCGCCGGCCTCAGCCGACAGCACCTTCGGCATGCGAATCCAGTACAGGGGGATGAGCTGCTTCTTCAGTTCGGCTTCGGTGACTTCGGGCCTATCGGTGCTGGCATAGTGGCGCACCACGTTGCCCTGCGAATCCAGAATTTCCAGTGTGACCGGCCCGGACGCGGGCTTCGCCAGGTAGTAGTCAATGATGGCGCCATCGGGCGGATTCTGCCCAGCCGGCTCATCCGGGGGGAGCGGCGTGTCAGTGTAAGTAGAGCGGCGCACACGCCAGGTGGTGGCGGGCTGGAATAAATAGGATGGCGCATTTGCCAGTCCGGAGGTCAGCTGCCGCAGAGGCAGGATGTCGTCCAGAATCCAGAACGACCGCCCATGCGTAGCCACAATCAGGTCATTGCCGCGAATGGCAAGGTCGCGCATGGAGCTGTGGGGCAGGTTGAGCTGCAGCGACTGCCAATGGTCGCCATCGTCAAAAGAGACGTACACACTGGTTTCAGTGCCGGCAAAAAGAAGGCCCTTGCGCACCGGGTCTTCGCGCACGGTGTCTGCGGGCGCGTTGTCTGGGAGGCCGGTGGTGATCGGCTGCCAGGTTTTGCCGCCGTCGTGGGTGCGGTAGATGTAAGGCTTGAGGTCGTCAACCCGGAAGCGGCTGACCGAGGCGTAGGCAGTCTGGTCGTCGAAGTGCGAGGCCTCCAGCTGCGTAACCTTGCTCCAGGGCGTGAGCTGGGGCGGGGTGATGTTGCTCCAGTTCTTGCCCCCATCGCGGGTGATCCATATCTGGCCGTCGTCGGTTCCCGCCCAGATGGTGTTCATGTTCTTGAACGAAGGGGCCAGCGAGTAAATGACGCCGCGCTGCTCGCCCGCCTTGGGATTCACCAGCTTGCCCACACTGGCGGGCGTGCCCGGCTTTTCCCGGCTCAAATCGGGGCTGATCATCTGCCAGGAATGGCCGCCGTCCGTGGTCTTGAACAGCACATTGGCGGCGTAATACATGGTGTGCGGATCGAGCGGCGAAAACATTATGGGCTGGGTGCGGTCGGCGCGATACTTGCCGCTGCGCAGGGGGATGGGCGTGATGTTTGCCACCTGGCCAGTGCTCCAGTGGTACTTGGAGACTTCGGTGCGGCCAGCGCCATAAATGATGTCGGGATCGAGCGGGTCGGGCGCCACGTAGCCGTACTCGATGGCCCCCACCGGGTGCCAGTCGCGGAAGGTGATTTGGCCGTCGTTGCCCCGGCTCCGGATGCACACTGAGCCGCTTTCCTGCTGCCCGGCACATACCTTATAGGGAAAATCATTGCTGGTGCTGACGTGGTAGAGCTGCGCCGTGGGCTGGTTGTACCAGGAGCTCCAGGTGCGGCCGCCGTTAACGGTGACGATGGCGCCCTGATCGCTGACCAGCAGAATGATGTTGGGATTCTCGGGGTTGATCCAGATGTTCTGGTAGTCGTCGCCGCCGGGCGCGCCGCGAATGCCAGTCCAGGTTTTGCCGCCGTCGGTGGAACGCATGGTCACGATGCTGGTGCTGTAAACCACGTCGGGATTCTTGGGATCAACCTTAGGCACGGGCAGGTCGCCGCCGCCAATGCGCATGGCCGGGCGCGGGTCCTTGGTGACCTCGTACCAGATCTGACCGGCGTCGTCGGAGCGATAGAAGCCCAGGCCGGCAGCGGAGGCATAATCGCCTTCTGCCGTGGTGGCCACACTGGCGTAAAGCCGGCTGGGCTGGCTCTCGGCAATGGCAACGTTGATCTGGGTAAGATTCCTGGGCAGGCCGTTGGTCAGCTGCTGCCATGTATTGCCCCCGTCGGTGGATTTGAAAAGTCCGCCGGTGACACCGTTGTACAGGTTGTTATCCTCCCACGGTCCTTCGCGGGCTTCCCACATGCAGGCGTAAAGCACCTGGGGATTGGAGGGGTCCATCTGGATGTCACAGCCGCCGGTGTTCTCATCTTTGTACAGCACTTTCTGCCATGTCTGGCCGCCGTCCGTGGAGCGGAAGATGCCGCGCTCTGTGCTGGGACCGTAGGGATGGCCGAGGACAGCGGCAAACACGCGATTGGGATCGTGCGGGTCAACCGCCAGAGCGGGAATCTGCTGGCTGTCGGGAAGGCCCAGATGGGTCCAGGTGTGGCCGCCGTCGGTGGACTTGTAGATGCCCTCACCCACGGAAAGGTCAGGCCGATGCAGGCCCTCGCCGCTGCCCACATAAATGACATTGGGGTTTGAGGGAGCGACCGCAATGGCGCCGATAGACTGCGTAGGCTGGCCATCGAAAATCGGGCTCCAGGTGCGGCCGTAATCGTCTGACTTCCATACCCCGCCATCGCCCTGTCCTATATAGAAAACGTTAGGCTGGCTGGGCACGCCGCTAACCGCCCTTGTTCGCCCGCCGCGAAAAGGCCCAATCATGCGCCAGCGCAGCTGCTGATACATGGAAGGAGGAATCTGCTGTGCGTTGGCTGCTCCAGTAGAGGCAAGCAGGCCCAGGCACAGAGCGATAAACATCGTCAGACGAAGTAGTCGGATCACGGAGACCTCCGCAGGAATCGAGCCGCACAGGATAAACCATCGGAGGCGGAAATGCGGAATGGGGCTGGTGGGCTCTTGGCTGCACTCCACCAACGGTGGCGGACACCAGCAGTTGATCCACAGAGCTTCAGTCAATTCATCACCCCGCCTTACTTGCGGCGGCCACTTGCGTGCTCACCCGGCTGTCCACCAGGAAGCGCCGGGCTTCACAACCATCGCCCTGGTTCTGCGCCGCGATCGTGCTCATGTTGCCATCCCGCAACTGCATGTAGTGGGGCGACAGAATTTCAATGCCTCCTTCATTGAACGAATCCTGGATATTCTGGTGCAGCTCGGAATAGATATTGGCCATGTTGTTGGCCTGGTCGGTATAGGCGTTGAGCTGATAGCTGACAAAGAAATCGTTGAGCGCAGTTTGCAGGACAAACGGCTTGGGCTCCGGCAGAATGCCGCCGGTATTCGTGGCGGCGCGCAGCAGCAGTTCGTGAACCTTGCGCCAGGGAGCGTCATAGCCGATGGTCACCGAGGTGTGCAGAATCAACCCAGCGGAGCGGGCGCGCGCGCTGTAGTTGACCATCGAGGCGCTCAACACCTGCAGACTGGGCACCACCACCTCTTCGTTCTTGATGGTGAGCACCTTGGTATAGAGAAACGTCTTTTCCAGCACATCGCCGCTGGCGTCGCCCACCTTAACGCGGTCGCCAACCTGGAATGGCCGCATGTAGGTGAGAATGACGCCGGCAATCATGTTCCCTACCGTAGAACTAGAGCCGAAGGAGATGGCCAGACCGATAATGACTGACAGGCCGCGGGCGGCCGTGCTGCCGGTGCCAGGAATCAGGGGAGCGATAAAGAACAGCGCCAGCACAATCAGGATTGCCTTCAGAATCTGGCTGGTGGGACGTGCTACATCGCGCTGTACCCAGGGCTCCAGGCTGATGACGCCGGCTTCCGCCTGTTTAAAGAAGAAATCCAACGTGCGCAAGACAAAACGGGTGACCACCACGATGACCGCGATGTAGAAAAGATTGGGCAGGTAGCCGACCACGCCCCAGAAAATCTGCACCAGGGGCTGCCAAATCCACAAGAAAATGCGCCGCGCATAAGCCTGGGTGCCAGGAAACTGGCCGAAGACCAGCAGCAGAGCGGCTATCACGATGGAGCCGAACAACAACGCGTAGCAGACTTGCAAGCTGTGCAGGGTACTGCGAAAGACACGCCGGGCGGAGATCAGCTGCAGGCCGCGCAGCCTCAGTTCGGGTATGCGATCGCGCCGCTGGATTATGGCCGCAACCAGATGCGCACGCTGGCGGCGGATCACCCAAAGGAGAAGCAACGCGATGGCCAGCACCAGCGCAG
>JBLMXE010000450.1:0-4191 GCA_050257615.1 Chlamydiota bacterium
TGAAAAAGCAGGCGGCGAAAAGGGCAAAGTAGGCAAGGAGCGGCCGGAATGCATCCTAATTATCGTGCAATGAGGAGGTTTCTATGCGTGCGCGCGCGCAAGTTCGTTCGCATCCTATCCACCCCATGTTGGTGGCGTTTCCCATCGGTCTTTGGATTGGCAGCTTTGCCTTCGACGTGGCGGCTCTGGCGCAAGGCGATGGTGGGCTCGCCGCCGCCGGTTTCTACGCGGTGATCGGGGGTTGTGCGGGGGCGGTGCTGGCTGCCATCGCCGGGGCCACCGATCTGTTTGGTGTGGTGCCCCCGCGCTCCAGCGCCAAAAAGCGCGGCTACACCCACGCCCTGCTGAATGTGGCCGCGCTGGTGCTGTTCATCATCGTAGCGGCGCGGCGCGGTGGAGCTGGTGCGATGCCCGACGGCTTGTCGCTGCTGCTCTCCGGAATTGGCGTAGTCCTGATTCTGTGTTCGGGCTGGCTGGGCGGCACGCTCGTTTACCGCAACCAGATCGGAGTGGACCACCGTTACGCCAACGCCGGCATCTGGCGTGAACGCACGCTGGCGGGCTGGGACCAGCCAGTCTGCAACCAGAGCGAACTGGCGGATGGGCAAATGCTGCTGGCCGGGGTGAGGGGGCGCAAGGTGGTTGTCGGGCGCTGCCCGGAAGGTGTGTTTGCATTCAGCGATCACTGCACCCACAGTGGCGGCCCGCTCTCCGACGGCGCGCTGGTGGGCTGCACAGTGCAGTGTCCCTGGCACGGTTCGCAGTTCGACATTCGCACCGGGCACGTGGTCGCCGGCCCGGCGCAAGGCAACATCGAAACTTATCCTGTGGAAGTGCGCCGTGGCGAAGTGTTTGTAGCGCCCAACCGTATCCCGCAACCGGAGAAGAAAGAAGCGGCATAGCCGGTTCACGCGGCCACCAGCAGTGCCGATCACACGTCCAAGCCAATGGAGCGCATCAACTCCAGCCCGTTGCTCTTGGCCACCACGCCGGGACGCAGCCGGTAGTCGAAGCGAATGCTCCCGTCTACCAGTTCGTCCTGGAAGTGAACGTTGTGGATCTGGAAATTGAGCGGGCCGCTGATTTCGGCCAGCGCCAAATCGTGGGTGGTGACCAGGCCGATTGCGCCGCGCTCGACCAGGGCACGCAAAATGCCCTCAGCGCCGATGCGCCTATCCATAGAATTGGTGCCCTGCAGCAGTTCGTCGAGCAGAAAAAGCAGCGGCGGATCGCCTCCGGCGAGGTCGAAGATACGCCGCAGGCGTGTAATCTCCGCATAGAAGCGCGAGCTGCCCTCCTGCAGCGAATCGTTGATGCGGATGCTGGCCCCGAGCTGCAGGGGCGTCAGGCGCAGCCGGCGGGCGCGCACGGGAGCGCCGGCCATGGCCAGCACCGTGTTGATGCCGACGGCGCGCAGCAGAGTGCTCTTCCCTGACATGTTGGAGCCGCTGACCAGCAGCACTCGCGCCTCGCTGTCCAGGGTCACGCTGTTGCGCACGCACTTCTCCGCCGCGATCAGAGGATGACCCAGATCTTCGCCCTCAAACGCAGCCGGGCCGCTGCCGAACTCTGGAAACGGATCAGCCGGATGCTCGTAGCTGTAAGTAGCCAGTGAAAGCAGCGCTTCGATTTCGGCGGTTGCTTGCAGCCAGCGCCGCACAGCAGCGCCGTGCCGGCGACGCCAGGCTTCCGCCCAGTAGCCCACCTGCACCGAGTAAAGCAGGGGCAGGTCGAGGACGCGCAGAAATAAGTTCTCCCGCGAGTAACTGAAATCAATGATGGTGCGCAGCTTGCGGATGGCGCGCGAGGGAGGCATCTGCTGCGAGATCAGCTGCTGGGCCAGCTTCTGCAGCCGCGGCGCCGAGAAGGCTTCCCGTTCCAGGCGCCCCAGCACGGCCGAGAGCAGGTCCAGGTCTTCGAAGGCGTGCTCGGTGCCGTAGAGCGTTTGCAGCAGCGGCTGCTTCAGGCGTCGAGCCAGCACGGTGTTGATTCCCAGGACGGCGAAGAAGGGCAAGAAAGAGCCCCATACCCCCCAGATCACCAGTGTGGCAATGGACAGCGCGGCCAGTATGGGCGCCACCACCCGCACCCATCCCCAGCGCAGTTGTACCGGACCTTCCGCCCACTGCAGCAGGGCCTCAGGGTGAATGCCTACTTGGGTGCGCTCGCCGAGCACTCCCAGGTCCTCGCGCAGATCGAGGCGGCCGCGCAGGTCGGCCGCCGCAGCCTGACGGGCAAGAATTTCCTGCAAATCGGCGGGCGCCTGCAGCCAGCCCGCCAGCGTGTCCTCGCCCATGCGGGTGCGGGCCGTCGCAAGCAGCTGAAATAAGCTGGCATCTCCGAACAGGTCGAGGTCGGCGGCGTAAACATGGCGCAGGTCCTGAAAACGCTCGCCCGTTTGTCCGGCGCCCGCCCAGCGGTCCTCAATGCGGGCCATCCCGCGCCGGTAGAGTTCGGCGGCTCGCTCCGCCCGAATGCGCGCCTGCAGGATTCGGGAATGACGCGCCGCCACCACCGCAAACACAGCGATGGGCAGGATCACCCACCAGCCGGAGAAAGCGTGCCGGGCAAAGGCCAGCCAGGCAGTCACGGCGACGGCAATCCCCAGCAGCAGCCGTATGTAGCCGATGCGGATGTGCAGGCGCTCGTACTGCGCGGCGCTCAGTTCGCGCTCATGCAGGCGGCGGGCGTATTCTTCAGCGGGAGTCACGCTAGGGAAAATGTATCAGACCGGTTGGAGTTTCACGCCGGCCATCCAACAGCAATCCCATCTGATCAGTCTTGAAGAGAATAGCAATCCCATCTAACCGGTCTCGTAGAGACCAGGTGAAAGTCGCTACGTGACGACTTCATGCGCGTCGGGGGGCCAAATGCTCAAGTGATTCGGGTTTTGGGAAGATCCGTTCGCGGGCGAGGGCGCGCGCCCCACAAACTGATCGCGATGTCCGGACAGCCGAGGGCGACTGTCCCCACACAAATCCAGTCTATTTGCGGGCGGGCAGCAGGCGCGCGGTCTCAAGCATGACATCGCCCACGATCTGCAAGCTCTGCGGGCTGAGCTTGTCCAGCGTGTCCTGCGGACTGTGCCAGAAAACGTTGTTGTAGCCGTAGTCGAAATCAATCAGGTCGGCCACCGGCACGCCGATGCGGGCAAAAGGCAGGTGGTCGTCTTCCACGGCGTTCAGGCGCTGAAAGAAGTGCGACTGGTAGCCCAGGCGCGTGGCTGCCTGGCCCACCAGGTCCTCCAGCCAGGGAGTGGAGTTCTGGTCGCGGTCAATGTCCAGGTCCTTGTCGCCAATCATGTCGGCCAGCAGAAACGCCTTGATATTTTTGGCGGTGCCGTCCTTCTGCCATTTTTCCGCGAGATGACGGGCGCCATATACGCTATCCGTATCGCTCCACTGCTTGATGGCTTCTTCCCCATCCAGCCATACCAGCCAGATGCTGTAGCCAGGGCGTTTTTTCTGGGCCCGCAGGTAGTCGGCAATGGCCAGCAAAAGCCCGGTATCGGAGGCAGCATCGTTGGCGCCGACAAAATCCTTGCGCCCATAGAGCGTGTCATAGTGCCCGGCGAGCACCACAATGCCGTTTTCGGAGCCGGGGAACTTGGCGATGAAGTTGACCATGGGCAGATTGCCCGCCGGAGTGGAGGCGGTGAAGGCGTCTTCTTCCACGTCGTCGCCCTTCAGGTGCGCCCGCAGGAACTCCTCGGTCCTCTTATGGCCAGGGCTGGTGAGGTAGCGGGGGCCAAAGCTGACTACCTGGCGGGTGTAGTCCATGGCTTTAGCAGCGTCAATGTGGGGCGGCGGAGCAGTGTCAGGGGGAAGCGGCGCCGGAGCGGACTCGCTCATGGCCGCCGGTTTCTCTGCCGCCGCTCCCGCACTGGTCTTCCCTTCTGCCGGGTTGTTTCGGGCGCAGCCAGACAGGTTGTAAACCATCAAGCAAAGGATGAAGGCCCGCGTGATATAGACCACGATTTTCTGCCTCGTTCTTACGCAGCGCTCATAGCTTATTGTGACGACTTGGCCGCTGCGGCTTCCCGTCGCGCCCGCCGCCGCTTAGGATGCACAAGCCACGCCACCGCGATGCTGAGCACATAGAGCGCCACCATGGGCGCGGCAAAAATACACATGTTCATGATGTCGGTGGTGGGGGTAACAATGGCGGCGATGATGAAGATCACCAGGATGG
>JBLMXE010000451.1:0-5058 GCA_050257615.1 Chlamydiota bacterium
GGCATCACCGCAGGCCGGACTGCAAGCGTGGAGATGAGCGCTCCCGGTGATGAGGCGCACGAGGTGGCGAGCTCGCCGATCCTGACCCGCCGCATCCTGCTGGTGGCGCTGGCCACCGTCGTGATCTGCTCTGTGCTCGCCCTGTTGGTGATGGCGCCGCTCGAGCAGGCAGCCAATCCCAACGTGACGCCCAATCCCGCCAAGGCGCCCTGGTACTTCCTGTGGCTGCAGGAACTGGTGACCGATACGACGGTCAAGCTGGGAGATTTCACCATCAACGGAGCCTTGATCGGGGGCGTTCTGGTTCCAGGACTCCTGGTGCTGCTGCTGGCGGCCTGGCCATACCTGGAGCGGAGTTCGCCGCTGGCTACGGGGCTGTGGTTTGCCCGCGAGCGCCGCACTCAAAATCTGGTGTTCCTTGCCATCTTTGTGCTCGTGCTGACGCTGACGGCGGTGGGCACTTTCATGCGCGGGCCATCCTGGAACTTCTATTGGCCCTGGGAGGCCTGGCCCGATGTGCCGCGCAATTTCTGAGAGGTTTGGCCGGAGGTAGTTATGCCGACGAACCGCGACACCCTTTGGATATACGGCCTGGGAGCGCTGCTCCTGGTAGCCATGGTGGCAGTGTACGCGCAGTACTTCCGTCCCGAGTGGAAGGATTATCAGGCAGGCTTCCGCGACCTGGTGGAAGAGAAGCTTGGACCGCAAAAGGCAACTCAGGTGCCCGCCGGGTTGCAGCAGGTCTGGGCCCGGCAACTGGACCGCGTGGACCGCTGCACCACCTGTCACATGGGCACGGATTGGGCAGGTCTGGACAACGCGCCGGAACCTTTCCGTGCGCATCCCCGCGAGATCCTCGCCCGCCATCCTGTTGCCGATTACGGCTGCACCGCCTGCCACGGTGGGCAAGGTTACGCCACCGACACGCTTCACGCCCACGCTACCACCCTCGAACACTGGGACGAGCCGCTGCTGGGCAAGGAATTGGGGCAAGCGTATCTGATCGGCGACCGCGAAGCACTGCTGGAGATCAACTGCAACCTGTGTCATCGCTTCGAGCGCACCACCGCCGGCACGGACTACATCAACCATGGCAAGGAATTGATAGCGGTCAAGGGCTGCCGGGCATGTCACAAGATCAACGGCCGCGGCGGCGTAGTCGGGCCCGACCTGACATACGTGGGCGATAAGTCGCCGGAGCAGTACGACTATGCGCGTATGTCGGGTGTGCCCTCCGTTTTCGGCTGGCACCTGGCTCATTTCAAGGACCCCAAGTCCATGAGCCAGACCACGGTCATGCCCAATTTTGGCTTCGATAGCCGCGACGCGCAATCACTGGCCATGCTGGTGATGAGCTGGCGGCACTCCAGCATGCCCGTCCACTTCATTCCCGGAGCGGAACCGGCGGACCGTCCTACCCCGGAAGAACTGGCTAAGGAACGCGAGATGATGACCGGCCCGGGCGCCTTCTTTGTACAGAAGACCTGCTTCATCTGCCACAGCGTGAGCACTCTGGGCATTGAGTCAGCGGCGAAGATTGGCCCCGACCTGGCGGACGCGGTGGCCGATGTACCGCGGCGCTTCGGCATCCCGCTGGAATCATTCCTGGCCAGTCCCACGGGCACCATGTCTGTGGTCTTGTCCACGCAGATCCGGCTGACGCCGGAGGAAAAGCAGACTGTCATCGAGAAGCTCAGGATTGCATATCAGAAAAAGCAGGAGCAGGCCCAAGGAAGCAAGCAACCGGTTCCGAAGAGTTAGCCCTGTTGGCTGCCCTTGTTTGAAGGAGGCTGAAATGAAGAAACCATCCTGGACGTGGGTAATCTCCGGCGCCGCCCTGGCGGTGCTGGTGGTTGCCTCCGTCTCCTCCAGTTGCGCCAAGAAGCCCAAACTGGCCCGCACCGGCGACGTGACCCAGTCGGCCATCGCCACCTATGTCGCGCCCGGTGACCTGGATCAGTATTACCTCTTCTATTCCGGAGGCCACTCCGGAAGCGTTTTTGTGGCGGGCGTGCCCTCCATGCGGCATATCGCCACCATTCCCGTGTTCAGCCCCTATTCCGGCACCGGCTACGGTTTCGACAAGGAATCCAAAGAAATGCTGGGCGGATTCACCTGGGGCGATACCCATCACCCTGCGTTGAGTGAAACCGATGGCGATTATGACGGCCGTTGGTTGTTCATCAATGACAACGCGAACAACCGTGTTGCCCGCATTGATCTCCGCGACTTCAAGACCAGGGAAATTCTGGGGCCCATTCCCAACGTCTCCGGCAATCATGGTTCTACATTCGCTACCCCGAACACGGAATACATCCTGGCCGGCTCGCGTTTTTCCATTCCGCTGCCCAAGGGAACCTATGCCCCGGTGGAGCAGTATGCGAACCAGTACAAGGGCGTGGTCTCAGGCATAGCGATTGATCCCAAAACCGGCCATATGTCGGTAGGCTGGCAGATTCTGATGCCGCCCTTCAACTACGATCTGGGAGACGCCGGCAAGGGACCGAGTAACGGTTGGGCTTTCTGGACTTCCTACAACACGGAACGCGCCACCGGCAAACTGGAGGTCACAGCCTCCCAGAAGGACCGCGACTACATCGCGGCCGTCAACTGGAAGGCTGCCGAGCAGGCGATTAAAGATGGCAAGTACAAGACCATTGGAGGCATCAAGGTCATTGATCCGAAGGATGTTCCCGGCGTGGTCTACTTGGTGCCCTGCGCCAAGAGCCCGCACGGCGTGGACGTGACCCCCGACGGCAATTACTTTATCGGCAATGGCAAGCTGCAGGCTATCGTCACTGCCTTCAGGTTCGACAAGCTGATGAAGGCCATTCAGGACAAAGCCTTCATCGGCAACGAAGATGGCATCCCGGTACTGAACTATGACGCGGTGAAGGAAGCAGAAGTCAACGTTGGCTTGGGGCCTCTGCACACCCAGTTCGACGACAAGGGCTATGCTTACACCAGCCTTTTCGTGGAGAGCGCCGTGGCCAAGTGGAAACTCGGCACCTGGGAGGTGCTGGATAAGGTTCCGGTTTCCTACAACGTCGGCCACATGGCCGCTCCCCATGGCGACACAGTTCATCCCCGCGGCGGCTGGGTAATTTCTCTGAACAAGCTGTCGCACGGGCGTCACATCAGCGTCGGTCCCTCCCAGCCGGAGAGCTCGCAACTGATTGACGTGACCGGCGATAAGATGAAGCTGGTGTATGACGCCTTTACCGAACCCGAACCGCACTACGCCCAGATCATTGATACCAAGCTGATCAAGCCCATCGAGATCTATACGCCCGCCGACAACAAACATCCCGGCGCCATCTGGGATGTCAAGGACGCCAAAGCGGAGCGCCAAGGCAGCCACGTGATCGTGCACATGAGCGCCGTGCGCAGCAACTTTGAGCCGAACAAAATAGAACTAAACCAGGGCGATCTCGTGACCATTTATCTGACCAACATCGAACAGACTACAGACGAGCTGCATGGTTTCTCGCTCAATGAATACAACATCAACGTGGTGGTGGATCCGGGCGAGACCAAGGTGATCGAATTTGCGGCCAACAAGCCTGGAGTGTTTCCCTTTTACTGCACCAACTTCTGCTCCGCGCTGCACCAGGAGATGCAGGGCTATGTGCTGGTAAAGGGGCGTGGGGGTGCTGCGGCAGCTGCCGGCAAGGCGAAGAACAAGACGCAGGTTGCCGTGGCCGGTCTGGCACGGTAAGCGGCAGGGAGGACTTATGTCGGGCATTAGCACCACCGGCTCCGTTTCACCCGCCCGCGCGCCGGCGATGTTTGCAGCATCGCGGCCAAGGTGGCTGGAACGGGCCAACCTTTTCTTTCAACTGCCTTTGAGCATGCGCACGCGAGTCGTGGTAGTGGTCGCGGCGGTCCTTCTGGCCATCGCAGTCCTGTTGCCTTTGTGGCACATGACCCTCTACTCCAACCAGTACACCGACGGCCTCAACCTTTATATCTACACCCACAAACTTCAGGGAGGCGCGGTGCAGGGCGATCGCGACGACCTCAAGGAGATCAACACACTTAACCACTACATCGGCATGCACCCGCTGGTGAGCGAGGACTTTCACGAATTCAAGTGGATGCCGCTGGCCTTGGGCATCCTGCTTCTGCTGGCCCTGCGGGCGGTGGTTCTGGGCCGCATGTCGAACCTGGTGGACGTAACCGTGGCCATGGGATGGTTTGGCATGTTTTCTCTGTGGACTTTCTATAGCAAGCTCTACACCTACGGCCACAACCTCGATCCCGAAGCGCCGGTCAAGGTGGCGCCCTTCACACCTCCGATACTGGGGTCGAAGCAATTGGCCAACTTTACGGTGTTCAACTATCCGGCTACCGGGTCGTATTTAATTCTTGTGGCTTTGGCGTTGCTGGCGGCTGGAATTGTGCTTTCCGCCCGGCAGTGGCGCCACGAAATTTGAAGGGGCGGGATTGGGGGCACGAAGCCGCACGTGAGGAGCGTAGTGGCGATGCCGGGAGCTGCGATTTTCAGCCGAGCCGCGGCAGCAGGAGTCCTGCTGTTGTGGCTCCATGTGCTCACCCCCAACCCGACTCTCGGCCGTACTCTCGTTGTCGGGCAAGGCAGGCCATTTCAGTCGGTATCACAGGCCATCGCTGCCGCGCAGGCGGGCGATGTAATTGAAATTGAAACAGGGCTATACCAGGGTAACCTGCTGCTGAATCGCCGGGTTTCGCTGATTGGCATTGGCCACCCGGTCATTCGCGGCCAGGGCGGCGAAAGTGTCATAACCGTGACCGCGGATAACTGCTCCGTTCGCGGCCTGGTGGTCGAACACAGCGGTACCCTGCTGGCCACGGAAGACTCCGGCATCCTGCTCAAATCCAACCGTAACCGGGTGGAAGATAACGAGCTGCGCGACATCCTGTTTGGCATCTACCTCTATCACGCCAATGACAACCTCATCAGCAACAACCGCATTACCGGACGGCCATACCTCGATCTGGGTGGCCGGGGCAGCGGCATCCATATCTGGAATTCGGAGCGCAACACCCTCACCGGTAATGTCATCACCCAGGTGCGCG
>JBLMXE010000452.1:0-7979 GCA_050257615.1 Chlamydiota bacterium
TGCTCTCCGATGCCGACAAGAAGATCGCCAATGCCTTCGGCGTGATGAAGGAAAAGAACATGTACGGCAAGAAGGTGATGGGCATTGAGCGGACCACCTTCATCATTGGCCCGGATGGCAAAATCGTGCACGTGTTTCACAAGGTGAAAGCGGAAGGCCACGCCGAAGAGGTATTGCAGGCGCTGGAGGGCGCTTCGTAATACGGAGCTATCCCAGTCCTGTCATCCTGAGCGCAGCAGACCGATTCGCTTGCGAATCGGCCTGCGGAGTCGAAGGACCCCGAGTCTGCTCGCGGCGTCGCGACCGTGCCAGGGAGTTCTGGCGCCGTTTTCGGGGAGAACTCCCTGGAACGGGAGCGACACCTTGTAAAGCGCCGGGGTGTTTCGATTCGGGCGTGCGCCCTCGCTCAACATGACAATCTAGAATTATTTCCAGTTTGGACGAAACCTCTGGGGCGAATTGAAACGCTGGGAATCTGCCGTGATTCCTCTGCGTCTCGGCGGTGGATCTTGGTTTTCCCCTATTGAGCGCTACTCCACCCGCGAGCTGCGCACCCGAAACGTCAGCGGCTGCTCGGCGTGAAACACGGCTTCTTCCTTGCCCGTGGCCGCGGCTACCCCGGTTCCGGCCGCTCCACCCGCCGCCGCGCCTATGAGCGCGCCTTTGCCGCCGCCAGCCAAGGCCCCAATCAGGGTGCCCGCCGCCGCCCCGCCGCCAATCTTTTCGATGTTGCCCTTCTTGTGGCTCTTCCCCTTGGTGCTCACCAAGGTGGTGTTCAGCGCCACATGCTCGCGCTTCACCTTGATTGAGGTCAGGCGGAGGCTCAACTCTCCTGGCGCGTGCAGCCGTCCGCTGGGCTTCACGTGCGCCACCACCCCCGTCACCGGCGCTCCCGCCTGCGCGACGGTTTTTCCCCTCACTACCACGCTCTTGGCCAGCGTGCCATGAAATGCTTGCCCTGAGCGCGCCCGGCCGGAACTGATCTCAGAAGTCAGGCGGATGGTGAGCGGCGTGCCCGCCGGAATCTGGGCCAGCGCGCCCAGCGACAGCGCGAGCACCGCGGCCAACACTTTCCAACTCTTTCGTAACATTGGGCTCCCTCCTTGGGAGTAGAACGGAGTGGCGCAACCATCCTACGCAGGGACGAACTCAGAGGGCAGGTTTCTAAAGTACCAGCACCATTCGCGCTTGGGTTCTCCGCGCCCTCTGCCTCTTGGCGGTAGGCCTTGGTTTTCCTGGCTACTGGCGTAAACTTTCTCCGGCATGCGAACCGATCCTGTCGAACTGGAAATCTTCAAGAACATCTACCACTCCATCGCCGAGGAGATGGGCGCGGCCCTGCGCCGCACCGCCTTCTCCCCCAACATCAAGGAGCGGCGCGACTACTCCTGCGCGGTCTTCGACGGCGCCGCCGAAGTCATCGCCATGGGCGACCACATGCCCGTGCACCTCGGCTCCATGCCCATGTCGGTGCGCGCCGCACTCCAGCGCCTCCCCCTCGGCCCAGGCGACATGGCCATGCTCAACGATCCTTTCTGCGGCGGCACCCACCTGCCCGATATCACGCTGGTAGCGCCGTTTTACGCCGCCGGGCCAGGCGGAAAGCCAGGCAAAGCGCCTAGCTTCTTTGTCGCTTCTCGCGCTCATCACGCCGATGTCGGCGGCGCCTTCCCCGGCTCCATGGGCCCTTGCCGCGAAATTTACCAGGAAGGGCTGCGCATTCCCCCGGTGCGCCTGATGTGCGCCGGCAAGATGGTTGATGACGTCCTCGCGCTGGTGCTCAACAATGTGCGTACCCCGCAGGAGCGCGAAGGCGATCTGGGTGCGCAGATCGCCGCCTGCCACACCGGCCTGACCCGCCTGCAGGAAATTTGCCGCCGCTACGGCTTGCGCCGCGTTACCGCCGCCGGGCGCGAGCTGCTGGATTACTCCGAGCGCATGATGCGCGCCTTCCTCGGACAGGTGCCGCCGGGAACCTACCGGGCCGAAGACGCGCTCGACGACGATGGCGTCAGCGGTCAGCCGGTGCGCATCGCCGTGGCCATCACCCTCCGCAAGAGCGCGAAAACTGGGCCCCTGGTCACCGTGGATTTCACCGGCAGCGCACCCCAAGTCGAAGGCGCCATCAACGCGGTCGAGGCCATCACCTGGTCGGCGTGCTTCTACGTTTTCCGCTGCCTGCTGTCGGAAGATGTGCCCGCCACCGCCGGCCTGATGCGTCCCATCGAAGTGATCGCCCCCTCCGGCACCGTCCTAAACGCTCGTCCTCCTGCGGCGGTGGCCGGGGGCAACGTGGAAACCTCGCAGCGCATTGTGGACGTGCTTTTACGGGCCCTGGCCGAGGCCATTCCAGAGCGCATTCCCGCGGCCGCTTCCGGCACTATGAACAATCTGACCATCGGCGGCCTGGAGCCGCGCACCGGCGAGCCCTTCGCCTACTACGAAACCGTGGCTGGAGGCATGGGCGCGCGGCCCAGCAAGCCCGGCGTCTCCGGCGTGCACACTCACATGACCAACTCGCTGAACACGCCCGCGGAGGCGCTGGAATACGCCTATCCCCTGCGGGTGCGGCGCTACTCGCTGCGCCCAGGCAGCGGCGGCCAAGGCAAACACAAGGGCGGCGACGGCATTGTGCGCGAAATCGAAGTTCTGGCCGACTCCGACGTCACCCTGCTGGCCGACCGCCGCCAGGGCCGCCCCTACGGTCTGCAGGGGGGCGAGCCCGGCGCTGCCGGGCGCACCGAAGTATTACGCCAAGACGGCAGCACTCAGCCGCTTCCCGGGAAGGCCAGTGTGCGCCTCAAAGCCGGTGAGCGCGTTCGCGTGGAGTCTCCCGGCGGAGGCGGATGGGGCGCCTCTTCCGGGCGAGAAGCCTCAGGGCGAAAATGAATAAGTGAACTTCACCGTCAGGCGGTGCTGCATAAGCTGCATGGGATTGGCGGCGGCCAGGCTGGCGAACTGCTGCCCCACCGTATAGATAATGAAAAAGTCGCTGTCCGGCCGGTAATTCCAGCGCAGGCGGATGTTGGCGCTGGCCCCCTGCGTGTTGGCCGTATTCATCTGCACCAGGGTGGAAAGCATCAGGAAGCGGCTGAAGGCGTAATCGGTTTCCAGGTCGCCGAACAGAATGGAAAAATTTCCCTCGGGCAGGCGAAAGCGGTTCCACTGCTCGCCCAGGCTCACAGACAAGTGCTCGCTGGCGCGATAGGTGCCGCGCAGCCGCGCCTCATTCAGGTGACCGTCGTAGTAACTGCCGAAACGCTCCAGCACATTCCACGTCAGCCGCCGATCCTCGGGTGAGCCGTAGCTGAGCTGGTGGCGCGTCCAGCGGTAGTAGCCCACCGGAATATAAATGTTCTTGTACAGATTGAAGGGCGTAGTGATGCGCTGAACAAAGTTGTCCACAATGTCATCGTCGGTATAGGAGCCGTTGTTGAACAAGGCGCGGAAGGTGGCCTGCCACTCCTGCGTCTGCAGCACGCCGCTGGTGTCGGGTGCGTGAAACAGAAAACTTTCGAAATTGAGCTCGCGCACGCCGCGCAGGTGAGGCCGCGGCTTGAAGTTGCCGTCCAGGTATTGCGAAACGCTGTTGTTGCGCTCCAGGAATCCCACTTCAGGATTGAAATTCCGGCCAATCTTATATTCTTCGGCGACGAAATCGAACAAGTTGCTGCGAAAAGTAGCCGACCCGCCTACGTCCGATTGGCCCCCGGTCAGGCCTGGAGTGCGCGTCTGCGCTGCCACCCCGGTGACCACCAGGTTTTTGGTTATCAGGATGCGGGCGTCGAGTCCACCGGTCTGGTTGTAGGGGTCCAGGGGATTGCCGGAGCGCTTGTCCACTCCCATCGCTCCGATATAGGACTGCCCGAAAATGGACCGCTTCACCCGCACCACGCCGAAGTTGGCGTAGGGATTGGGCCCGCTGGAGCGCGTGTCCACGTCCATCACCCCCAGGTCGAAGCCGCCCAGAGAACCGGTAATCTTGCCGCCGCCGTTGATGGGCACCTCTTGCCCGGTGACCGGATCAATGCCGATCTGCCGGCTGAAGAAGAGCAGGTCCTGCTCGCCTCCCAGGGGAAAATTGAAAATGCCGGCGTTCTCCAAAAAGAACTGGCGCTTCTCGGGGAAGAAAAGCTTGTAGGGGGTGAGGTTGAACTGGGTGATGTCCACATCGGCATCGGCAAAGTCGGTATTGCCGGTAAGGTTGGCCACCAGGTTGGAACGCAGCCCAATCTTCATGTCCAGCCCGCCGGTATAGAGCGCCTTGGAGCCCGGGGGCAGGCCGCTGAGGGCGGCGGCGGGCGGCAGGTGCTGGTAGCCTCCCAAACCGTATGGCTTGACGATGAACAGGCGCCCGCTGCCGATCTCCGAGATGCCGCGCAGGTCACCGGCCTCGCTGATCTTGTTGATGCCGGAAAAACGGCGCCAGCTTGACCACAGGTCTTCCTCGTTCTTGCGGCGGATAAAGCGCTTGAAGTTGATTCCCCAAACCACGTTGCCCGACTGCATGAAGTTCAGGGTGGTGAAGGGAATCTCGATGGTCGCGGTCCAGCCTTGCGGCGTGATGCGTGCGGCCGAGGTCCACACTCCGTCCCAGCCGGGATCGAACGTGTCTCCGTACATGTCTTCGGTCTGCTCTTCGGTGATGACGCCATCGCGCTGCGTGCCCAGGGGGTTGACCTCGAAAACGTAGGCGTTGCGCCGGCCGTGGGTGGAGTCAATGATGATTTCGAAGTAGTCGTCGAGTTCCTGGCTGAGGTCGCGGCGCAATTCGGTGGCGATGATCTGATTGGGCTTGGAGTCGGCACACTCAACACCGAAGTAAACCGCCCGGCGGGTGTAGAGAATCCGGACAGAGGTGGATTCCGTCGCCGCCTGCCCCTCCACCGGCTCGCGCTGGCGAAAGTCGGTGATGGGTGTGGCGGCCCGCCAGAGTGGGTCCTGCAGTGTGCCGTCGAGGCGGGGAGCGCGATCCACCCGCGCCGCCATGGCAACCCGTGGTCCCGCCTCCGTCCCCTGGCCGTGGGTGCGTGCTGCCGCAGGAGTCTCCAGCGCGAATCCCAGGCAAAACAAAAGCCACAGCCACACGGCAAGCACACAGGCCAACCAGTGGAGCCGGGGACCTTCTCGCCGCCCTATGACCTGCAAAGTTCCCATGCGTGGTAAACGCCAAGCATACTGGATTCTCCCAAGGAAAACCGTGTGCTGGCGACGGATCCGCGCCCCATGGCTTCAGCCGAATGCATACAGGGCGAGCGCATCCGGGCCGCCTCCCGGCGGCGCTGGGGGACAGGGCGGCGAAGTAATCAGAAGGGGGTTGCTTCAGGCTGACCTTCCTGCTTTGGGAAAGGTCAAGAAAATCTGGGTAAAAGGTGCTTGCGCGGACTCACGGCTGGGATATCATTAGATAGCTGTGATTTTCTTATGTCCAAGCCAAGAACAGCTCTTCTGGTGCGCTGCTCGGAAGAAGAAGCGGAAATGATTCGTGACGCCGCCAAGCGCGAGCGCCGCACCATCAGCGGCTTCATCCTCAATGCCGTGCTCAACCGCATCGCCAACCAGAAGCGAATCGAGCAGACATGGCCAAAAGCCGGGGGGGGCGGCGGGCGCCTGCTGCGACAAGCCCGCGAATCCCTGGAATAGCTGAGCCGGCCTCAATCGCCCGTTCCCGTCAGAGGAGGCTGCTCCCGCTCCAGCAGCAGGGTGCGGATGGTCTGCGCCTGCTGCTGCAGGTCTTCGGCGCTCTGCCGGAACTGTTTGGCGACCCTGCGATTCAGGCCGATGGCAGCGTGTTCTGAGAGGCGGCGGTGCAGGGCTGCCTTCTCCTCCAGGGTGCGCAGCGCAGCCCAGAGCGCGCCTTCCAGCTCCTCTTTCTTGGAGGCCAGCAGGCTTTTCGCTCCGTAGGCGTGCCCCACGCGGCAGCGGAAACGCAGCAACTCCCCTTCCTGGATTTCCCACAGGATTCCGTTGCACTCCGGACAGGAGTACACCGAAGGAGAACCCGGCTTTTTGTGTTCAATGGCTGACATGTCAACGGCGGCGATCTTGACCTCGTTGTCCAGTTCCGAACCGGGCCCATCTTCGCTGCCAGGCCAGCCACGCCCATTGACCAGGGTGATCAGGGTGCTGGCAATTTGCCGCACCGGCAGCACGTATTGCGGCGAATCGTTGCGGACAGCGTTCTGCGGCATGGAAGCAAAGCGGGCTTCGCCGGGGTCCTGGACAATAGCCACACCGCCCTGACGGCTGACGGCTTTTAGCCCGGCCGTGCCGTCATCGAGCAGACCGCTGAACAGAACCGCGACCACGCGCCCTCCGTAAGCCCGGGCGGCGCTGCGAAACAGAGGGTCAATAGCCGGCCGATGCCGGTTTTCCCGCGGGCCCGTCGTCAGGCGCATACTGCCGTTCACCAGCAGCAGGTGACGGTCCGGCGGCGCAAGATAAATGTGCGATTTTCTGACCGTTTCGCAGTCGCCGGCGTAGGTAACGGGCAGCGAACTCATGCGGTTGAACACGTCGGAGAGCAAGCGCGGCCCTTCCGCGGCAGTGTGAATGGTGACAAAAATCGAAGCCGGAAAGTCGCTGGGAAGAGCAGATAAAACGCGCTGAATGGGCGGAATGCCCCCCGCCGAGCCCCCCATTACCACCATGTCATGGCCCGCCACACCCAGATGAGAGGCATTGCCGGGTAACGGGGATGGCCGCTCAGAACCTAGCCGGACCGCTGCGCAAGTTCTCGGCGCGGGCACGAAATTCGGCCGCCTGGTTCCGCAGGTCGGCGGCCCGGCGCCGCAGCGCCTGCGCCTGCCGGCGCGCATTGTGCACCCGTTGTTGGGTCAGGGTGGCGCAATCCAGCGGGGTTGGCGGAGCCGCGGCAGAGGCCTCGCCGATGCCAGGGTAAAACGACGAATGGCCATGTTCGACAGCGAGCGCCCCGGCGGTGTGAACGCGCAAATTCTCCAGGCTGTTGCGCAGCTGTTGTGAGCTGGCGCGAAGGACTCTGGAACGTTCGCGAGCCGAACGCGAGCGATCACGCAGATTCGACAACTGGCCCGTGTCTCTCAACCCTTCCCCTCCAGTAGCTGAAGCATGTCGCGTAAGGTTGCCATCTTTTGGCGGACGCCTTCCAGGCCCGGCGTGTCGGGGGGCAAGCTGGCGATATGTGAGCTCATGACCTCATACGCCTTGCGTGCGCTGGCCGCATTGCGGGAAATTTTCTCAGGGTCGCTGGCCTTCAGGGCTATGCTGGCCAGCGTAATACCGGTGTCTGCCTCGGCGTCCAGGAAAGTCAGCTGGGCCGCCGCTGTTTCGTCCCGCAACTGCTCCCAATCAGGCCGCATCACGAATTTTCCTCAGCCGCTCACGGAGCTTTTTGCTCCGGCGCAGCAGTTCGTCACTCTGCCGGCAAAGTTGCGCTGATTTTGCCGGACTGCGGTGGCGAGCCGCTTCGCTGAGTAGCAGCTCGTTGCGCGCCTGCCCGCGGAGCTCGCGGGACCGGCTCACAACCGCAGATGCCCAAACTTTTTTACCTCGCGACATAAGCTCCAGCTATCTGATCACCCAAGCAGTTGCGGGGTGTGCGCCAGCCCAGCTCGTTCCGGCCTGTACCGTGTAGGCATTGCGCGGCCATGCTCAAACAGCGAAAGCACGAAAGCCCGTGGACTACCGTGTCTTACTGCGTGAATTTTGTCCGGCCCGCGCCTTCTTGCGAGCCCCCGGCCGCCGGTGGTTGCCCGGATTGCCCGCGGCCACCGCCTGGCTCGCCGCCTTGGCGGCGCGTTCCCCCGCTCCCCCGAACATGATCAGCACCCCTTCCATGGAGGCATCGCGGGCAATGGGGGTGAAGTGCACGTCAAAAACCTGCCGCGCCGCGCCGATGCGAAAGGCCAGTTTGTGCAGCACCGCGCCCTTCTGACGCTTGAGCACGGCGCGGGAACGGCGTACCAGGGTGCGGCTCAGCGACTGCTCGATGGGCAGGT
>JBLMXE010000453.1:0-3183 GCA_050257615.1 Chlamydiota bacterium
TACAGCGGGGTGGTGCCGCAAATTTCTGCCATCATGGGGCCGTGCGCCGGGGGCGCGGTGTACTCGCCCGCTATCACCGATTTTGTGGTGATGGTAGAGAAGACTTCCTACATGTTCATCACCGGACCGGACGTGATCAAGCTGGTGACGCATGAAGAAGTGACCAAGGACCAGTTAGGCGGGGCCAGCACGCACAACGAGACCTCGGGCGTGGCGCACTTTCTGGCGCAGGACGATGCCGAGTGCCTCTCCATGGTGCGCGAGCTGCTCAGTTTTGTTCCCTCCAACAACCTGGATGACCCGCCGCGGCGGGCCTGCACCGATCCCGTTGACCGCGTGGAGGAGCGGCTGGACACTTTGGTGCCGGCGGAATCGAACCAGCCCTACGACATTAAGGACGCGATCACGGCGGTGGTGGACGACGGCTACTTTTTCGAAGTGCACGAGCACTACGCCAGGAACATCGTGGTAGGCTTCGCGCGCCTGAACGGACGCTCCGTGGGCATTGTGGCTAACCAGCCGGCGTTTCTGGCGGGCACGCTGGACATTAACGCTTCGGTAAAGGGCGCGCGCTTTGTGCGCTTCTGCGACTGCTTCAATATTCCCCTGGTAACGTTTGAGGACGTGCCCGGGTTCCTGCCCGGCACCAACCAGGAGTACGGCGGCATCATCAAGCATGGAGCCAAGCTGCTGTTTGCCTTCGCCGAGGCCACCGTGCCCAAGGTGACGGTGATCACGCGCAAGGCATACGGCGGGGCCTACTGCGTCATGGCTTCTAAGCACATCCGCACCGACGTGAATTACGCCTGGCCCACGGCTGAGATCGCAGTCATGGGGCCGGAGGGCGCGGTGGACATTGTTTATAAACGCGAACTGGAGAAGGCCGCCAGCCGGGAGAAGATGCGGCAGGAGAAGATCGAGGAATTTCGCGACCGCTTTGCCAATCCTTATGTGGCGGCGGAACGGGGATTTGTGGACGCCGTCATCCAGCCGCGCGACACCCGCAAGAAGCTGATCCAGGCGCTGGAGATGCTGGACAGCAAGCGCGACAAGAACCCGCCGAAGAAGCACGGGAATATACCGCTGTGAGAAGCAGCAGCTGGCAATTAGCAGTTAGCATTTAGCCGATAACCTGTCTTTGCTGATCGCGACAAAGAGGATTACCAACGCCGAGAACCACCCTCTTGGCCGCAAAGTCCAGGGGCTAAATGCCAAGTGCTAATTGCTAAAGGCTTTCAGCGAGCGGAGGCGGCAGAGGCGAGCGTGGGCAGGCCGGCGGCCTTCTTCATTTCAGATACCAGCCATTCGGCTTCCTGCTTGTCGCGCAGGCCCTGGCCGGCGGTGATTTTACGGCCGTCGCGGCACACGAACTGAATGTTGTAGTAGGGAGTGCCCGAGGCATTGCCTGTCTGCATGCCGATGGGGATGTGAATTTCCGCAATCTCGGAACAGGGCGCCACGTGGCGCGGGCCAAGGCTGAGCAGGCCGCCGCGCACGGTTACACTTCCTGCCTCAATGGTCACCACCGAGGAACCCAACCATAGGCTGAGCACAATCAGTAAAAACAGCAAATCAAACAGCCCGAAGAAAAACGTGAAGAAGAAGGGCGCATGCGTCCAGAGGAACCAGACCACCGCCGACCAGATCAAGAAAAAGGCAGTGGCGCCGAAGGCGGCGCCGGGATTGCGCAGGGCGGGAAATTTGAACATGACGCCGCCGGCGGAGCTGGGCTGCACGATGATTTTCGAGGCCGCCGGGCGTTGTGCGGGAGCTTCGGGCACCTCGGCAAAGGCATTGCCGCGGTCCACGGGTGAGGCCAGGGCAGGGCTGTCCTTGGTGCGGAACACCGGCACCTCGAAGGTGTCCAGGTAGTTGACTCCGGGAACATCGGCGTCGGCCTGGAGAATCCAGAGAATGGCATCATTAGGATTGCTATTGTCGGAGGCCAGAGCGTCCTGGGGAATCTGAAAGTCCACGGGAATCAGTGCGCCGTCGGGGCCAGGCATGAGGCGCTCCGGCGGGAGCGCCTGCTCTTCACGCCAGCGAATCTTCTCCCACACACTCTGGTTCTTGCCGCTGCCGGTGACCACGCGGTTGACGCACGAAAGCTTGAGCTGAATACCCTGAGCAGCGCCATGAGGAAAACGCGCCTGGATATTGCCGCGCAAGCGGCCGCCGATCACGCCAGGCGGAGGCGACATGGTGAAGCAAGTTTTGCCAAATTCGATGCGGCGCATGGTGGAGCGCACGGCCCAGATCAACATGCCGATCCCGGCCAGAGGAAAGATGAACGCCATCAGGATGAGGGGATTTTTGCGCAGGACCTCCAGCGACACCGTGGTGACGCCGAAGTACACCAGGGGTACGCAGACGCCGTTCCAAAGCAGAGCGGCAATCCAGGTGGCCGTTACCGAGGTTTTGAGGCGGCTGTCGCAACGGGCCTGGGCCCAGTCTTCGCGCCACATCCAGGGAGAATCAGGGAACGTTGCCTGCAGATCGGTGACGATGCGCTGGCGGCGGCGTCCCTCAGTGCCGGCAATGACCATGGCTACCGCAGCGCCCACAAAGACCAGGGCGCCACTGGCGACCACGGCCGCCAGCGGCCAGGGCAGCGTGCCGTTATTCCGGTTGTGCAGCGCCAGAAAGGCGGCAAACAGGCCGCCCAGGGCGAAAGGAAGGGCAACCAGTACAGCGCCGGCGGGCACCGACCTGGGCGGGTTGGGTACAGAAACCGGCATTCTGCGGGAGTATGCATTGCCCGAGGGGAGCCGCCAATAGCACGGGTGGGCTGGGACGGAAGTCACGTAATTGAAGAATGATGATTGAAGATTGAAGAATGAAAAACCGGTTCACCACAGGGAGCTACTGACGGTCGAAGATTTATGATTGACGATTGAAAACAGATCCCAACCTGTGGGCACAAGGCTCCGAATATTTGCCCTTGATGATTTCAAACTGTAAGTGTTTACCGAGACTGGGACTCAGCTTATTGCCGATTCAGGCTAGTTGCCATCAGGAGCGGGGGCAAATCGTCAATCGAAACTCTTCAATCGTCAATAAACAAAGAATCCCGAGGTGATGTTGGAACCTATTCTCCTCAGCCAGTAGCTCGCGTTAGACCCTTGCCAACCTGCACTCGCGGCGACCCTTGCGGGCGACTGCGGGCGATTGTTCGCTTGGGCT
>JBLMXE010000454.1:0-3638 GCA_050257615.1 Chlamydiota bacterium
CATAACGCAAACGGAACGCAACTTCGCCGGCGTCATGCAGCGCTGGGATGGGCTCAAGAATACCGACCTGCCCGCCCTCAACCGCAACTTGAAAGCCGCCAATCTTCCTGAGGTTCAGCTGCGCACCGCCGCCGAACACGAGGGCGGCGCTGGGGAGTGAAATGCGCTACTGTGGAAGCCCCGGGCTTCAGCCCGGGGAAATGCCGTGCAAAGAAAATAATGGGCTTTAGCCCAGGGGGCAGTTCTAGGCAAATTGCGGTAATCTTTACGCCCCAGCAACCGCGTAATGGGCTGATTGCTGAGCGCTGAATGCTATTCAGGGCCAGGTGCTAACGGCCAATTGCTCTAAATGCTGCCTCCCATGACCGCCCTCCATCCCGACTTCGAAACCGCGCTGGTCGCCAAGCTCACCCGCCGCCTGATTCCTTTTCTCTTTCTGCTTTACATCGTTGCTTATCTGGACCGCATCAACGTGGGCTTCGCGGCGCTGCAGATGCAGGGGCAACTGCGTTTAAGCGATGAAGTGTACGGCCTGGGCGCGGGCTTGTTTTTCGCTGGCTACTTTGTTTTCCAGCTGCCCAGCAACCTACTGCTGGAACGGGTGGGCGCGCGCCGCTGGCTGGCCGCGCTCATGCTGGCTTGGGGCGTCATCTCCAGTTGCATGATTTTCGTGCGCGGCCCGCACAGCTTTTATGCCCTGCGCTTCTTGCTGGGCGTGGCGGAGGCCGGCTTCTTTCCCGGCGTCATCCTCTATATCAAGAACTGGTTCCCGCCCACGGCCCGGGCTCGCACCGTGGCGCGCTTCGCCACCGCCGGACCGCTTTCCGGCGTGGTGGGCGGACCCATTTCCGGCGCCCTGCTGGGACTGCACCATGCCGGGCTGGCGGGCTGGCAATGGATGTTCCTCATGGAAGGCATACCCGCCATCGTACTGGGCAGCCTGGCGGCATGGTATTTGACCGACCGTCCGGAGGAGGCGTTCTGGCTCTCCGAGGAAGAGCGCACCGGGCTGCTGGAATGCCTGCGCCGCGAGCGCAGCGAAACCGCCGCCTTCAGCCGCACCAGCCTGGGGGCGGCCTTCGCCCATCCCGGCATCTGGCTCCTGGCCCTGGTTTACTTCGGATTGAATACCGTGGCCTACGGCGTGAGCCTGTGGCTGCCCAACCTGATTCGCAGCCTTTCCGGAGTCAGCAACTTTGTGATCGGCCTGCTCTCCACCATTCCCTACATTGCGGCCGCCATTGCCATGGTGCTGGTGGGGTTGCACTCCGACCGCTCCGGCGAGCGCCGCTGGCACACCGCGCTGCCTGCCTTTGCCGGGGCGGCCGCCCTGTTGCTGGCCGCACAATCCACCGCCGTGACCCCCATGATTCTCGGCATTACCGTGGCCGTGCTGGGCGTCTTTTCCATGATGGGGCCGTTCTGGGCCATGCCCACCAGCTTGCTGAGCGGAACCGCGGCGGCGGCGGCCATTGCCCTGATCAATTCGGTGGGCAACCTGGGCGGATTCTTCGGCCCCTACATCATCGGCCGGGTGCGCAACGAGTCCGGCGGGTTCAAGGGCGGCCTGCTGGTGATTGGCGCCACCCTGGCAGTGGGCGGCGCCATTACTTTGCTTGTCCGCCTGCGCGCCCAGGCTCCCGTCGGGGAACGCGCCGCCGACACAGCGTAACTTCGTAGGCCGGGCAGACTAGTTGCGGCCGGGAACGATTGGTGGGATGATTGCCCCCGGCAACGGCAGGAGCAGCGCCATGAAATTCCGAATTTCTCTGTGGGCTATGGCGGGCTTTCTCGTAGCGGCGGGCTGGGCCTTTTATGCCGCTGCAACCTTCCCCGATTTGATTCAAGCCAAACCGCTGGTGTGGATTCTCGCCCTTCTGACCCAACCCATCGCACTCGCCAGTTGGCACTTCCACTTTCCCGTTTCTATTTATGGGGTCTTTGTTGCCAACGCCGCCAGCTATGCGTTGCTCGGCCTGATTGTCGAGACCGTGCGGCAGCAGTTGCACCACACCCTGTAATTCCAGACAGCGGCTGGTTCTGCCAAGCACAAAGGAGACGTACGAGTTATCTCTCTACCGGTGTTCGTGCTGTATCCCGGTAATGACGATGCCCGCAACGTCTCCCCTGTCGCTAAGAGCAGCACTTTCCCTTGTCAGTGCCCTGCGGGTATGGAGCTGTCCATGAAGCGCACCACGTCCTGCTTCAGCTTGGCCAGAGACTGCTCGTTCACGTACACCATGTGCCCCGAGTCGTAGGTCTGGACCGAAATATTCTTGCGGAAGTTGGCCGGCAGGTTGAGGTGGTCAATCACGTAATTGGCGGCATAGTAGGGCGTGGCCAAATCGTAATACCCCTCCAGCACCATCACCTTCAAGTACGGATTCTGCACCATGGCGGCGCGCAGTGCGGTTGCCGTATCCGGGTAGCCCTTAGCTGCCGAACCCCACTCCCACTGCCGCCACAAGCCGCCGCCCAAGGCGAAGACGTAATAGGGCATGTCCGTCTTGTAGCCCAGGTCATTGCGCACGTAGTTGTTGAACATGGCGGTGAAGGGCGGCAGCAGCGCCGCCTCGGCAGGGTCGTAAAAGGGCGTGTCCATCAGGCCCTGGGGATCAGGGCCGCTGTAGCGGCCGTCCAGGCGGCCCACACGCAGCTTCTGGTCAATCAGCAGGTAATGCGTGAATTTAGGCACGTCAATGCGCAGGTCGGCCTGGTCAATCACGTCCTTGCTCAGCCCCGTGTAGCGCGCCATCTGGTCAATTACCGACTGCCGTTCCTGCGGGCTCATGGCGTCGCCTTTGGCCAGCGCCTGCGCGTAGGTGGTGGAGGCCCATTGCTCCACCTCCGCCCTAGTCTTGGCCAGGTCTTGGGTCAGATCGGGCGCCAGCTTGTGATGGTAGGCCGCGATCATGGTGTAGCTGGGAAGGATAAGAATGTAGGGCAGGTCGTTGTTTTTCTGGAACTCCAGCGTCTGGAAATCCATGGCCGTGGAGAGCAGCACGATTCCGTTGAAGCTGATGCCGCGCTCCGCCAGATAGCCCGCCAGTCCCGCTGCGCGCGTAGTGCCGTAGCTTTCACCAAACAAAAACAGCGGCGACGCCCAGCGCCCGTTGCGCGTGATGTAGAGGCGAATGAACTCGCCGAAGGCGTCCAGGTCGCCCTGCACGCCCAGAAACTTCTTTGTGGTGGCTTCATCTTCCGCGCGGCTCCAGCCGGTGGCGATGGCGTCCACCAGAACCAGGTCGGACTTATCCAGCAGCGAATACTGGTTGTCCTGCAGATGGTAGGGCGAAGCGGGCATGAAGCCCTGCGGTTGCAGGACCACCCGGCGCGGACCCAGCGCGCCCAGGTGCAGCCATACCGAGGAGGAGCCCGGCCCGCCGTTGAATGCGAAGGTCAGCGGGCGTTGCGCGGCATTCTGGCCGTCCAGCGTGTAGGCCACAAAGAACATCTCCGCCTCAATCTTGCCGTCGCTGCGCTTGATGGGTAACCGCCCCGCGGTGGCTGTGTAATGCAGCACCCGGCCGTTCACCGTGGCCTGCTGGTGCGTCACTATCGGCGCCACTTCGCTCACATCGAAGCGCAGCTCTTTGCCTTCCTTCCCGGCTTCCGCAGCCGGTTTCGCAGGAGGCGCG
>JBLMXE010000455.1:0-6409 GCA_050257615.1 Chlamydiota bacterium
GCCTTAAATCCCAGGGACTCATACAGCGGCCGGCCGTAGTCGCTGGCGTGCAGGGCAACCGTGCCATAGCCCTCCTGGCGCGCCCAGTCGAGCATGGCTACCATCAGGCGGCGGGCCAGGCCGCGGCGGCGATAAGCAGGCTCGGTATAGACGTTGACAATCATGGGCCGCTGGGTCTGGGAATCGCGCGGATGGCTGGGCCAGGGCAGGATGAGAATGCCGCCCCCCGCTACCACCTGACCCTCCAGGTTCTGCGCCAGCCACGCACGGTACCAGCCTTCAGCCAGCGCCTGGGCAAAGAAAGGCCGGCAGGTGCGGTCCATGGCGTCCAGCACTGCGGCGTCTTTGTAGCCCATATCCTCAAACATAGCCCGCCGATGGTGCACAATGACCGCCAAATCCCCCGGCACAGCTTCCCGTATCGTGATTTCGTCCATAGGTTTGCCGCAAGGTAGAATAGATGATTAACGTTGGCGCGGCAGAGCAAGTATTTATGCGGCCGGGCCCAAGGGAAGGCATGTTCGAAGTCACCGTGGAAGACACTTTTGCCGCCGGGCACGCCCTGCGCGGATACCGCGGCAAGTGCGAGAACCCGCACGGCCACAACTACCGTGTCCGGGTAACCCTGGCGGGCGAGGAATTGGACCACATCGGCTTGCTCTACGACTTCAAAGACCTGAAGGCGGCCATGGGTGAGATCATTGACCGCCTGGATCACCAGTTCCTCAACGACCTGGAGCCGTTTAAAAGCCTGAACCCCTCGGCGGAAAACCTGGCGCGCTATTTTTACCAGGCGACCAATGACCGACTGCACGCCGTCACCAACGGCCGCGTGCGGGTGAAGGATGTCACCGTCTGGGAGACGGACACGACCACGGCACGGTATTTCGAGTAGTCAGCCGCTAGTCGTTGGTCCTTAGTCGTTGGCGAGACCGGCTAGCGGCCAACAGCTAACGACCAGCGACCGCTGTATGCAGATCACCGAGATTTACAAGTCGTTGCAGGGAGAGTCGTCGTGGGCGGGGCTGCCCTGCATCTTCGTGCGCCTCACGGGCTGCAACCTGCGCTGCACGTGGTGCGACAGCGAGTACACCTTCAGCGGCGGGGTAAAGATGTCCGTGGAGCAGGTGGAGGCGGAGGTGCGGCGACTGAGCGGCTCAGCCCTCCTTCCGCTGGTCGAGATCACCGGCGGGGAGCCTATGCTGCAGGAGCGGGAAGTGGTGCCGCTGATGCAGCGCCTGCTCGACTCCGACTACACTGTGCTGTTGGAGACCAGCGGCGAGCGGCCTCTGGCCAAGGTCCCGCCCCAGGTGATCAAGATCGTGGATGTGAAGTGCCCGCACTCCGGGGCGGCGGACACGTTCCGCATGGAGAACCTGCAGGCGCTGGGGCCGCGCGATGAAGTTAAGTTCGTGCTCAGCAACCGTACCGACTACGAGTTTGCCCGTGCATTCATCCGCGAGTACAACTTGGCAGCGCGCGTATATTCGGTGATCCTATCGCCCGCCTTCCGCAAGGATGCCGTCGGGGCGCGTGACGCCTCGCAGTGCCTGCTTGACCCGCAGGAACTGGCGGATTGGATGCTGGAAGACGGGCTGCCGGCGCGGCTGGGTCTGCAGATTCACAAGTTCATTTGGGACCCGGCGCTGAAGGGCGTCTGATCACAGCTACTAGCCTCTAGCAAGGAGCTAGAAGGCTAGTAGCTCGCTGGAGCGCATCTAACTTGACGGAGATTCACAATCGAATGAGCGATCGCGGCCACAAATCACCGGCAGTCGTCCTGCTCAGCGGAGGAATGGATTCCTGCGTATGCGCGGCGCTGGCCAATCGCGATCACGATGCCGCCGCCCTGCACATCAGTTACGGGCAGCGCACCGAAAAGCGGGAGCGGGAGGCGTTTCTGGCCATCTGCGACCGGCTGGCCATCCGCAAGCGCCTGCTGGTGCGTAATGACGCGCTGCATGCCATTGGCGGTTCCGCCCTCACCGACCCGGATCTGCAGGTGCCCGCCGCCAGCGAGGTAATTGGGGGCGAGATTCCCCTCACCTATGTGCCGTTCCGCAACGCCCATTTTCTTTCCGTGGCCGTGAGCTGGGCTGAGGTGCTGGGCGCAGAAAAGGTGTACATCGGGGCGGTGGCCCAGGACAGCTCGGGTTATCCCGACTGCCGGCCGGAGTATTACCTGGCCTTCAACGAGGTTGTGCGCAGAGGAACGCGTGAAGGGCGGATCGAAATTACCACCCCACTGATCGGCATGCGCAAGTCGCAAATCGTGCGCCTCGGCCTTGAATTGGGCGCACCCTTCGATTTAACGTGGTCCTGTTACAGCCGCGAGGATCGTGCCTGTGGCGTCTGCGATAGCTGCGTGCTGCGCCTGCGTGCTTTCCAGAATGCCGGCGCGCGCGATCCCATCGCCTACATGGCTCCGGCGGTGCCGGGCTAAGAAATCGCAGCAGAGAGACTTCTGAATTGAGCCGGGAGGCTGAAATGAAGCAGCGTTTAATCATTTGCGTACTGGCAGTGCTGGCCGTAGCGATGAGTGTTCCGCCCGCCTGGTCGCAAAGCATGGCGACGGTGAAAGGCAAGTGCCTGGACACCTCCGGGAACCCGATTGTGGGAGCAACCGTGGAATACGCCAACCAGGACACAGGGCAGAAGTACAACCTGAAGACCAACAAGAAGGGCGAATTCTTTTCCCTCGGCATTGCGCCGGGCAAGTACAAGATATCGCTCATCCAGAATGGCCAGGTGCTGTTCTATTTCAACAACGTTCAGGTGCAGCTGGGATCGGATGAGAACGTCACCGACTTCAACCTGCAAAAGGAGCAGGCGTCCGCCAAGCAGCGGGCTGAGTCGCAGATGACCGAGCAGCAAAAGCAGGAGCAGGCAAAGGTCCAGAAGGAAAACGCCACCATCAAGACCCTCAATGAGAAGCTGGCCGCTGCCTCCACCGCGGAGCAGGCCGGCAACTACGACCAGGCGGTCGCGGTGCTGAAGGACGCCACCACCATTGACCCCAACCGAGACCTGCTGTGGTTCAAGCTGGGCGATGCTTACCGTGGCTCAGCCAGCAAGCAGACCGATGCGGCTCAGAAGACGCAGACCTACAACGACGCCATCACCGCCTATCAGAAAGCGCTGGCCATCAAGCCCAACGATGGCGCCTACCTCAATAACCTGGGCGATGTGCAGGCCAAGGCGGGCAAAACCGACGACGCCATCAAGACCTTTACCCTGGCGGCGCAGGCCGACCCGGTCCATGCCGCGCAGTATTACTTCAATCTGGGAGCCGTGCTGACCAACACCGGCAAGATGGACGACGCGGTGCAGGCCTTCGACAAGGCCATTGCCGCCGACCCCACCAAAGCGGACGCTTACTACTGGAAGGGCGTAAACCTGCTGGGCAAGGCCACCACGGATAAGTCAGGCAAGATGACCGCGCCAGCGGGAACGGCCGAGGCCTTCAACAAGTACCTGGAACTGCAGCCGCAAGGCACCTATGCCGATGCCGCCAAGCAGATGCTGGCCAGCATCGGGGCCACGGTGGAAACCAGCTTCGGCAAGGGTAAGAAGAAGCCCATTAAGCGGCGATAGTCAGCACCAGGATGTGCTTCAGGGCGGCTCAGAAGCCGCCCTTTCTTTTTTGTAGGAAATTGAGCTCCGGCGTTCATGCACCATCGTGCCCCGTCCCTGCGCCCTTCGCCATAGCCGCCACGCCCCGCTTTCAGGTACATTAACCCCTTCCCCCTACCCTGCGCCGTGCGCTCCTGAAGGACGCCGGCGTGTTCTCCCGGAGGACGTCATCGCCAGCCCTACGCCAGCACCCGATCCCGCGGCCCAGTCGTCAGCCGCATCTATCTCCGCTACCAATGAAATTCTGACGACCATGCTGCGGGTTTCCGATAAGGTCAGCGACCTCATTTTTTCTCCGGGCCGCCCACCCCAGGTGGAGCTGAACGGACACCTCACAGCTGTACAGCACCTTCCCGTGCTCAGCGCCGATGATACCCGGCGCGTCGCCGGCGATCTGATCGGCAACAACAAACAGGCCATGACCAAACTGCGCGAGCAAGGAGCCTGCGACCTTTCCTATAGTCTGCCCGGCTCTGCGCGCTTCCGGGTGAACATATTTATTCAGCGGGGCACCTGCGCCATCGTGATGCGGGTTATCCCCAACACCATCCCTGACTTCGCCGCCCTTCGCCTGCCGCCGCAACTGGCGGAAATCATTAACCTGAAGAACGGCATAGTGCTCATCACCGGGCCCACCGGCTCCGGCAAATCCTCCACCATGGCTGCCATTGTCGGCCACATGAACCAGGAGCGCGCTTACCACATCCTCACCATCGAGGATCCTATTGAGTTTCTCCATGCCCACAAGCGCTGCACCGTTCATCAGCGCGAATTGCATAGCGATACGCCCAGCTTCGCCCTGGCCCTGCGGGCGGCGCTGCGGCAGGCCCCCAAGGTCATCCTGGTGGGCGAGATGCGCGACCGGGAGACCATCGAAATCGCCCTGGAAGCCGCGGAAACCGGGCACCTGGTGATGTCCACCCTGCATACCATTGACGCTTCCAAAACGGTAGAGCGCATCATCGGAGTCTTCCCCCAATCGGAACAGCAGGGTATTCGCAACCGCCTGGCGCGCTCTTTTCGCTACATCATTTCCCAGCGCCTGCTGCCGCGCAAGGACGGCGGCGGGCGGGTGGCGGTGATCGAAATCCTCACTTCTACCCTGCGCACTCGCGAGTACGTGGAAAAAGGCGAGCGTGACGGCAAGACCCTGCTGGACGCCATGCGCACCGGCAACCAGGACGGCATGCAGCACTTCGACGGCGAAATCGAGAAGCTGATTCGCGCTGGCGCCATTGACCTGGAAACCGGCCTCTCCTACGCTACCAATCCCGGTAACCTGCGCCTGGAGCTGGCTGATCTTGTGGGGCCGCCGCCCGAGCCAGAGCCGGAGCCACCCAAGGCGGAGACGGCAGGCGAAACCGAACTGGAAATCGAGCGGTAAAAGCCAGTTCACCACGGAGACACAGAGACACGGAGAAAACCTGAGAAGCTTCTGTTCGGGGGATACTTTGATGCGCTACCGAGGTGTCCGGGTGTGAAATCCCCAGGGCACCAGGTTGCCGGGCGATTGCTGGAAAGAGGGGTAAAAGCCGTTCACCCAGGCTGGCAGGCATTGCTCTGTTCCACTCCTGTTCTCCAGAGTACGCAAACATGTCTCACCCTGAGTTGCAGAGACTTGGGCGCATGTCCTGCCGCGGCCAGCGACAGAACTGAGGACGAAATAGTAACTCTGCCCTGCCGTAGCCTTCAGGGAAGTCGCCGTCCAATCCCCAAAATACCCAGATTGATAGCCGATATTGTGCCTGCCGGGCAGCACCTTTTGCTCAATGTAGTGGTTGGCTTCTATTTTCATGGCCATGCCATCCATGCTCGCTGAATAGGAGCCGCCTATCGCCATCAAGTACACCTTGGCTGTGTCCTGAGCGGCCATCAAAGTAACGGCCAAAAGAATGAACATTCCCAGGTATTTCATAGCTCTCCTCCCAGGGCTCAAAGGCGCTACACGCCTCGCAGGTCCGAACGGCGCTCCATCTTCGCCATCACCCCCTGCGCTTACTCTTACGGTAGGCCCGTTGACCCGCCTTCTGTAAGGAACCGACTCACACCGATGCGTGACATCGGTTCCTTTTTGGGACCTGCCCTCCCTACGCACCTGCTACGCCTCTATTGAGGGTTTTTCTTGATTATTGGTTTCCTCCGTGCCTCTGGGTCTCCGTGGTGAGATCTGGTTTTGTCGCTCTGCGTCCTCTGCGTTAATCTTTTCCGAGATGTCCGCAACCGCTCCCGTCCTATCCTTCGAAGAAGCCCGTGCGCTGGTGGAGCAGCACGCGGCGGGTGTGCCGGCCACGAAGACAGAGCGCGTGGAGTTGGCGCGCGCGGGCGGGCGAGTTCTGGCGGAGGCGCTGGTCGCCGACCGCGATTTTCCGCCATTCCCGCGTTCGGCGCGCGACGGCTATGCGATGCGTGCGGCCGACGTGGCCAGCATTCCCTGCAGACTGAAAATCATCGGTGAGAGCAGAGCCGGAGCCGCGCCTGAAAGGGTACCCGCGCAGGTGGGCAGCGGCGAAGCAGTGGTCATCATGACCGGAGCGCCGGCGCCTGCGGGTGCCGACGCCGTGGTGATGGTCGAGTACACTTCCCGTGACGGCAACACCGTCGAAATCCAGAAGAGCGTCGCGACCGGCGAAAACGTCGTGCCCCGCGGCAGCGAGAGCCGCGCCGGGGACGTGCTGCTGAATTCCGGCCAACACTTGGATGCGGCGGGCGTTGCGGTTGCCGCCTCGGTGGGCAAGTCCAATCTGCTGGTGTACGCTCTGCCTCGGGTCGCGATTCT
>JBLMXE010000456.1:0-11025 GCA_050257615.1 Chlamydiota bacterium
CGGTGATGCACACGATGGGCGAGGAATCCATCATGGCGGTAGCGATGCCGGTCACCATGTTGGTTGCGCCGGGGCCGGAGGTGGCAATGGCCACGCCCACGCCTCCCGAGGCGCGCGCATAGCCATCGGCCATGTGCGTGGCGCCCTGCTCATGCCGCACCAGCACGTGGTGAATCGAGCTGTGCTGCAACGCGTCGTAGGCGGGGAGAATAGCGCCGCCAGGATAGCCGAAGACGTGCTTCACGCCTTCGCGTTCCAGGCACTTCCAGATGATTTCTGCTCCGGTTTTGCGTTCCTTGCTCATATTCAGTGTTTGGATGCTGCCGTTTCCGCAACGGCGGGCGGCGTGGTGATGGCGCCCTGCGAAGCGGAGGCAACCTGGCTGGCGTACTTGGCGAAGACACCGCGGGTAAAACGCGGCGCGGGCGCGCTCCACTTTCGCAAGCGCGCCACCAGTTCGCCCTGGCTCAGCTCCACTGTAACTTCGCGCCGCGCCAGATCAATGTTGATCACGTCTCCGTCCTGAATGGCCGCGATCGGTCCACCCACAAACGCTTCCGGGGCAACATGGCCGATCATCAGTCCCCTGGTAGCTCCGGAAAAACGCCCATCGGTGATCAGCGCCACCGATTCGCCCAATCCCGCGCCCACAATCGCCGCCGTCACTACCAGCATCTCGCGCATGCCTGGCCCGCCGCGCGGTCCTTCGTAGCGGATCACCACAACGTCGCCCGCGCGCAACTGGTTCTTCTCCACCGCTGCGAAGGCTGCCTCTTCGCTGTCGAACACGCGCGCCGGCCCGCGGAAGCTGTCGCCATGATGGTGCGCAATCTTGACTACGCAGCCCTCGGGCGCCAGGTTGCCCTTCAGAATGGCCAGGCCGCCGCTCAGGCTGAGCGGGTTCGAGGCCGCCCGAACCACTTGCTGCCCGGGAGTTTCTTCCGTTTCAGCCGCCTCTTCACCCAGCGTGCGACCGGACGTCGTCATCGCCTTGGAGTGAAGCAACCCCGCTTCGTGCAGCCGCTTGGCCAGCAGGCGCGTGCCGCCGGCGCGGTACAAATCCGTCGCCATGAAACGACCGGCCGGCTTCAGGTCGGCCAGCAGCGGAACCTTGTTGCTGATGGGATTGAAGTCGTCAATGCTCAGCGCAATGCCCATTTCTGTCGCAATGGCCAGCAGGTGCAGCACCGCATTGGTCGAACCGCCGGAAGCGCACACGCTGGCAATGGCGTTCTCCAGCGCCTGGCGGGTAATGATGGCGCTGGGCCGCAGGTTGCGGCGATAAAGCTCCATCACCTGCCTTCCGGCCTGCCGCGCCACTTCTTGCTTAAGTGGATCGGTGGCGGGCACACTGGCGCTGCCCAGCGGCGAAATACCCAGGAACTCCGTAGCCATGGCCATGGTGTTGGCAGTGAACTGGCCGCCGCAAGCGCCAGCTCCAGGGCAGGCATTGTCTTCCAGGCAGGCCAGGCGCTGGTCGTTCATCGTGCCCCGTGCGTGCGCTCCCACCGCCTCGAACACGTCCTGGATGGAAACGTCGTTGCCCTCGAACTTGCCGGGCGCGATGGAGCCGCCATAAATCATGAGCGAAGGAATATCCAGGCGGCACAGGGCCATCACGGTTCCAGGAATGGTCTTGTCGCAGCCGGAAAGCGCCACCATGCCATCGAACAGGTTACCCCGCCCCACCAACTCGATGGAATCGGCGATCACCTCGCGGCTGACCAGGGAAGCCTTCATGCCCTGGCTGCCCATGGTGATGCCGTCAGAGATGGAAACGGTGTTGAACTCCAGGGGCGTGCCCCCGGCTTCGCGAATGCCCTGCTTCACATGCTGGGCCAGTTCGCGCAGGTGCAGGTTGCAGGGTCCGATTTCGATCCAGGTGTTGGCTACTCCGATGAGCGGCTTTTCCAGGTCTTCGCGGCTGAAACCGGCGGCATGCAGCATGGCCCGGGCCGGCGCACGGTTCCACCCCGCGACGAGGGGGGCGCTGCGGCGTTTTCCGTTGTGGCTGGACATCAAGTCTTTTCCGAATGATTGCCGGCTGGGAGCGGCAAGGCGTAGGGGCACTATGGCAGGTCATGGGTGGTTAGTCAAGCTTATGATATTTATAGATTTGATAAGGTAAGCTAATAATATTCGGCAACCCTCAATACTCTTGGGTGGCGCCGGGTAGGAACTGCGGGACAAGGTCTCCTTTCGGCTGCCTCTCCACTTCAGATCGCATACGTTGTGCGCGCACCAGTCGGCGAGGGCCAAAGAGGCAAAGACTGCCAACACGTCCAACTGCTTCAACCAGACGAAACCCAGCGAGGCTGCCATCATTTCACTCGCGCGCAAGTCCCGCCCCGGGAGGTGATACCCTGCCAGCGTGCGCTGGAGCTTGCGGCAGCGGCTGTTTGGGGCAGTCTCCAGAACCTGTATTGCGACTTACGGCTGGATGCCGATTTTCGGTGCCCTGCGCGGCGCGGCGGCCGTGATCCGGCGGGACAACCTCTACCTGGTTATCGAGCGCAGCGACGGCCTGGGTCTGGCCTTTCCCGGCGGTCTGGCCCGATTCGGAGAACCGGAGGAGAGAGCGCTAATCCGTGAACTCCGTGAAGAAACCGGTTTGAGCCTGACCTCGTACTCGCTCCTGTTGCGCTACAGCACCTCGGTGCCCTACCCCTCTTGTGTTTCGGTCTACGTAGCGGAAGCGGAGGGTGAATTACGCGCGTCCTGGGAAGGTATTCCGCGGTGGGTTGACTTCTCAGAGTTGCAGCAGCGGCTCATGCTCAACCAGCGCCCCATTCTGGAGCAGGGCTGGATAACAGCATAAGTCTGTGGGCGAGGGACTGTGCCTGCTTCACACTTCGCTGTCTGGTTTCACATTCTCGACGCGACGTCCAAGCTAGGCGCCCGGG
This sequence comes from Chlamydiota bacterium, assembly GCA_050257615.1. GTDB lineage: Bacteria > Acidobacteriota > Terriglobia > Terriglobales > Acidobacteriaceae > JAICWP01. The sequence goes on from JBLMXE010000456.1 coordinate 2,904, forward strand.
GTCGCGTTGCGATATTCGACGGGCAGGGCGCTTTCGATAGAAGCACGCACCGCGTCCAGCAGAGCATCGCGATCGGAAAACTGTTTCGGATCGAGCGGCGGATGGAAGACCACGGTGGCCTCGCCGGAACGAATACTGAAGCTGCGCTTGGGCAGGATGTGATGCGTGCCCAAGATGGTGACCGGAACCACCGGCGCGCCGCTTTCCATGGCGAGATAGAACGGGCCCTTTTTGAAGGGCAGCAAGCGGCCATCAAATGAGCGCGTGCCTTCCACGAAGATAGTCATGGGGATGCCCCGGGCAAGAACATCGGCGGCGGCGCGCAGGCTGGCGATGGCGGCGTCGCGGTTGCTGCGGTCTACCGGAACCAGAGAAGCCAGACGCATGGCACGGCCGAGAATGGGCACGCGGAAGAGTTCCTTCTTCACCAGCACGGAAGTGCGGCGCGGGATGAGCGGCACCAGAATAGGAGGGTCGAGATTGGAAACGTGATTGGACATGAAGATGTAAGCAGCAGCGGGGTCGAGGCGATCGAACCCGAGGACCTGAACTCTGATTCCCGCCAGGCGCACACCGGCCCAGGCGGTGTGGGTACCGAGCCAGTAGAGCAATTCAACATTGCCGGTAAGGAGCGTCCAGGGAATGCCGATCAGGGCGGCCAAGGGCGCCGCCAGCAGCCAGAACCCCAGCATCAGCAGAGTGCGGATCACGAGCGCGCCGGAGCCGGGGCGGGAGCGGAGGCCCGCAAACGCCGCGGCAACTTCTCATAGATTCCGCCAAAGCCGCCATTGGAGAGGATCACCACCACATCTCCGCTCCCCAGTTCGCCCCCGATCTGGGCGACGATGGCATCGGCGTCAGGGATGGCCCGTGCGCGCTTGCCGGCTTGGTTAATGCGGGCAATCAGCGCAGTCAAGTCCAGGCACTCGCTTTCGGAGATGGCCTCAGGGCGGAAGACCCTTGCCACTACTACTTCGTCAGCAGTGGCCAGCGCCTGCGCCAGGTCATTCTGCAGGACATTGCGGCGCAGGGTGTTGGAGCGGGGCTCGAGGATGGCCCACAGACGGCGCCCGGGGTAGCGTGCGCGCAGCGCCTTGATGGTTTCAGAAATGGCGGTGGGGTGGTGCGCGAAGTCGTCAATGATGGTTACACCGTTAATCTCAGCTTTAACTTCCAGGCGCCGCTTGACACTTTTAAAGCTCTTTAGAGCGGTAGCGATTTGCTGCTGGGTGATGCCGTAAGCCGAAGCCATAGCGGCGGCAGCGGTGGCGTTCAGGACGTTGTACTCGCCGGCGAGAGGAAATTCGAAGTCGCCCCAGTGGCGGCCCTCGCGCAACACCGACCAGCAGGTGCGCTGTGCATCGAGGCAGAGATTGGCGACCTGCCACGCGGCATTCCCGTTGCTGTCGTAACGCTCGACCGGGCAGAGCGCTTTGGCCACACACTCGCTCACATTGCCGTTGCCCGCGTAGGCGATCAGGCGCCCACGGCGCGGCACCAGGTTGACCAGGCGCTTGAAGGCAGTCTTTACCGCGTCCAGATCCTTGTATATGTCGGCGTGGTCGAATTCCACGGAAGTGAGAATCACGGAATCGGGGAAATAGTGGAGGAACTTGGGTCCCTTGTCGAAGAAAGCGGTGTCGTACTCGTCGCCTTCGATGATGAAGTGGCCGCCGTCGCCCAAGGCAAAGCTGCTGCCAAAATTCTCCGCGATACCGCCTACCAGAAAGGCCGGGCGCTTCCCTGCCGACTGAAAAATCCACGCCAGCATGGAGGTGGTGGTGGTTTTGCCGTGGGTGCCGGCGATTACGATGGCCTCGCGGCCACGCAGGAATTCGTCGTGCAGAATCTGCGGCAGCGAGCAGAACGGAATGCGGTGGTCGAGCAGGTATTCCAACTCCACATTGCCGCGGGAAATGGCATTGCCCACCACCACCAGGTCGGGATGCGGTTGCAGGTTGGGCTCCGAGTAGGGCTCAGCGACCGGGATGCCCAAGCTTGCCAGGAAATCGGACATCGGCGGGTAGGCGGCGGCATCGGAGCCTGTGACCTTGAAGCCGCGCTGCTTGAGCATGCCGGCCAGCGAGGCCATGGCGGTGCCGCAGATGCCGATCAGATGGATGTGACGAGTGGGATTCATAATTTGGCCGAACGAACCACTTCGCCGGCGGGGGCGACCGATGGCTCCAGCAGGCGCAGCCGGACAATCTCCTTTGTTGCTTGCAGAGAGCAGCGCACGCCCAGGGGCAGAGTAACGTTCTCGCGAGTAACATGCCCGGAGCGCAAGCCGTAAGCAACCGGAATGTGCAGGTCGCGCAGTACGCGGGTAACTACTTGTTCCAAGGTGTAATCCAGTTCCACTCCGGGCTGAAGGCAGTCCAGCATCTCGCCAAAAACGATGCCCCGCACCTGCTCCAGCTTGCCCGCCAGCTTCAACTGCATCAACATGCGGTCTATCTGGAAGGGCTTGGCTGCGATGTCCTCAACAAAAAGAATGGTGTTACGCGTCTCGATCTCGAAGGGTGTTCCCAGGGAGGCGGCCAGCATGGAGAGACAGCCACCGTAGAGCGTGCCCTCCGCCTTGCCTTCAACTAACACTTTAACTTCTGAGCCGGAGGAAAAGTTGAGTTCCCAGGCGGAAGTAGCACTCAGCGCCGCATTCCAGGAGGCAAGATGTATGCCCTCGGGGACGGCAAAATCCTTGGTGACCATGGGACCATGGAAGGTGACCAACCCGGCGGCGGAGGCGAACCAGGTCAGCAGCGTGGTGACGTCGCTGTAGCCGACGAAGATCTTGGGGTGGCGCCTGAGCTTGGCCAGATCGAGTTCCTGGAGCAAGTAGTTGGTGCCATACCCGCCGCGGGCACAGATAACGGCGCGAATGTCTTCGCGCTGGAACATCTCTTCCAGTTCGCGGGCGCGACGGTGCACCGAGCCGGCAAAGTAGAGATCGCGGTCGAAAATGGATTCTTCGTAATAGGGGTTGTAGCCCATTCGCCGCAAGCCGTCGCAACCGGCCAGGAGGAGGTCGCGCTTGATGGGGCTGCCGGGCGCGACGATGCCGACGGTGTCGCCGGGGCGCAACGGCGGAGGCTTGAGGCGCGGGTTGGGTGAAGGGTTCATCCTAATTTGTAGCGCCGGCATCCTGCCGGCTGTCGCGAAGGCATCTTGCCCTCGCACTGGGGGCGAGACGCCCGCAGGACAGCCGCCGGGACGGCCTAGAGAAAAAATTCGCCACGGGCGATAAGGCTCGCGGGACCACGCAGAAACACGCGCTCCTCCCAGCGCACAGTCTGCACCCCACCCGGTGTGTGCACTTTGACCGGCGACTGCGCGCGCCTGGCGGCAATAGAAGCCACGGCGGCGGCGCAGGAACCGGTGCCCGACGACTGCGTTTCGCCTACCCCGCGCTCAAAAAAACGCGCGTGAATATCGTTGTCTTTGCCGGTGGCTACCAGCTCGACATTAATGCCATACTTGAAGTCGTGGTGCTTGCCGATTTCAGCGGCTTCCGCCTGCCAGCCGGGACCAAATTCTTTCACGAATACCACGAAGTGCGGGTTTCCCATGGAAACGGGAATACCGCGCACCTCGCCAAAGGCGAGCTTGATAGAAAAGTCGTCGCCCACCTGCGGCTCGCCCATGTCGGTTTCGAACTCGAATTCCACGCCGTTACGGCGAACCAGGGTGCAGGTCTTGATGCCGGAGCCGGTGCGCACGACTACTTTTTCCCGGCCCTGCTCGGAGGCCAGATAGGCGGCCACGCAGCGGGTGCCGTTGCCGGAAATTTCCGCTTCCGAACCGTCAGCGTTGAAGAGGCGAGCGCGGATATCGGCGTCGGTAGCGGGGAAGAGCCACTCCACGCCGTCGGCGCCAATACCCTGATGGCGGTCACACATGCGACGGCTCACCGCAGCCAGATCGGGGCGGGCGTGCATGCCATCCACGATCAGGAAATCGTTGCCGCAGGCGCTGGCTTTGACAAAAGGAATGGCGGGAAGCGAAGTCATTCGCCCTCAGCCGGTCCCAGGAAGTTGACGCTGCGCAGCAGGACAGATTGGCGCAGGCGATTGAGCAGGGATTGTTGCTCCTGGCGCGCCGCATCCACGGAAAACTGCACGCGGGAGTGGCCGTCAATTTTGGCGATCTGGACCGAGGTCATACCCAGGTGTTCGTCCTGCAGAATGCGGTTGAGTTCGGCGATGATGGTATCGGCATTCTCGCCCAGGACTTCATAATTCGCCAGCAGCGGCTTGAGCTCAAAACGCGCTTCCATGCGGCCCAAAGTATAAAGAGCGAGCAAGGCGATCAAGGTAGCCAGAACCGCGGGAACGTAGAGTCCCCCGCCGACGGCCATACCGATGGCGGCCACCACAAAAATCGTGGCTGCCGTAGTCAGGCCCACCACCGAGCCCCGGGAATGCAGAATGGAGCCGGCGCCAATAAAGCCGATGCCGGGAATGATCTGCGCCGCGATCCGGGTGTGGTCGCCGCGATATTCGCTGGCCAGTTCGAAGGAAAGAATGGTGAACAGAGCGGAACCCAGACACATGAACATATTGGTGCGCAAGCCGGCGGGTTTGTGCTTGATTTCGCGCTCCAGGCCAATGATGCCGCCCAGAATGGCGGCCAGAAGAAGCCGCACGAAGGTCTGGCCCACCACGGGCGGGAAGCCCATCTTCGAGACGAAGATGCGGTACAGTTCAGCCATGTTGCAAGGGTTGGGTGGATTTTAGCATTGTGCCGAGTGAGAAAAGGTGGCAGAGGAGATAACTGGGTGGAGAACAGTGGCGGTCTTGAGGCGAGCTGCGCTCGCCCGGACAGCCGAGGGCAGCTGTCCCCACACGATACTCGCAGCCAAGGGCGGCTGTCCCCACACGATTGGCCGTCGACTGTTTTCAGCGGCTGGGCAGGGGCGGCATTCCAGGATAGGGTGGGTGAGTGCCGTAAATGGTCGCGGCGGGCTGGCCGACGGTGTGGATAACAAGCAGGGCGGGATAGTGATGCGCTTCGGCTGATTTCTCGACTTCGTCATGGTCGAAGCCGATGAGGTAGTCCGCGTACCTGGCGGGATCAGCGAGAGCACGCTGCCACATACCTTCCCTGCCCCAAACCTTGGGGTCGCCGTGGTTGCCCTCGTGGATCACGCGGCTGAGATGGATGCCGGCATCCTGCAGCGCGCCCACGTGCCCGCCGATATACATAAGCAGCGTGGAGTTGGGCGGCAGCAGGCGCAGGTACTCGGCCAGGCTGCGCTCGAAGGCGACGCGAGTACGCGCGTTGGCCACGGCTTCCTGCAGGCAGATGGGCTGCTTGCGCCAGGCAAAGCCGTAGCTGGCGCCAAGGAAGGCGAAGGCCAGGACCGTTGCTGTGACTCGCCAGCGTTGCCGGCCAATCCGCGAGAGTACCCACCATAGCGCCACAGCCAGGAAGACCGCGAAAGCGGGCAGGAGTTGCAGGCCGTAACGCACGTTGTAAAAAGAGAACGGCCACCACACGGGCATGAAGATAGGCACGCCGCCGTAGGCGATAGACAAGGCATAGAATGGCAAGGGCACCAGCAGCAGCAGCCAGGCGCCGAGGCGGCGGAAATAGACGAGAAGAAGCACGAGACCGGCGGCGGTCAATGCTGCCCAGGGCCGTTCCAGCGGGCCTTCCGTCTGATTCAGCTCGGCGGATTTCACAAAATAAATGGCCGCCGTGCCCAGGCTGTGATACCCGGGATGGCGAGCTTCGCCGGGCTTGGAGGTGCGCTGCTCGATGCCGCGGGCGGAGTAGGGTCCGCGGGCAAAGTCCAGGGGATCCCCATAGATCGCGGCGTTGTAGCTGAACCAGAAGGCGGGCACGACGATGGCGAGCGCACTGAAGATGAGCACCGCGCGGCGCAGGCTGGAGGGCGGCCCGGATTCGGCGGCGGGATCGGCGTTAGGCGGGCGCAGCAGCATAACCAGGACTACTGCGGCAATGACAGCCGCGGCAAACCAACCGTCGTACCGAGTAAGCATGCCCAGCGCCAGGCAGACGCCGCACCGGATCAGCGACGCGCCAGCCTTAGCCCGCTGCCCGAGATCAGACGAATAACGCTGACGAGCAAAATCCGCGAGAAAGACCACCGCCCAGATGAACAGCGCCAGGTACAGCGATTCGGTCATGGCGGTGGCCTGCATGTAGAGCAGGTTGGGATTGGCGGCATAGATAGCGGCGGCAAACCAGGGGACCGAGCGGGAGGGCCAGGCCGGCTCTTCCTTGGATGACGGCGGCTCCCAGCCGTCGCGCACCAGGCGGAAGATGCCCACCACGCCGGCGACGTAGGCAATCATGCTCGGCCAGGAGCCGCCAAACCCGGTCTGCCAGGACCAGTCGGAAATGATGAAGGGCAGGATGAGCAGGTGGGGCAGCGGCAACCATACCGTGCCCAACTGCTTCAGGCCGGGCGTGCGCGAATCGAAGACGCGGCGGGCAATGTTGAGGTGCGCGACTGCGTCTCCGTAGAGCAGCACCTGGTTGTGGCGGAAATACCAGAGGAAGGCGATCACCGAGGCGAAGGCGCTGATATAGCCAACCAGGATGATGGTTCGCAGGCGCGGATCGGGAACAGTGGCGGGAGTGCGCCGCGCGGCTTTCATTCCAGGTGAGTGAGCTCGCGGAAAATCTGGAAGCGAGCGTCAATCTCCTCGCGCGTCAGGTTCTGCAGGCGCTCAGTGCCGAAGCGCTCCACGGCGAAGGAGCCCATAACGCTGCCGTAGAACATGGCGCGTTTCAAAACTTCGCGATTGAGCTCGCCCTGGGAAGCGATGTAGCCCATAAAGCCGCCGGCAAAGGAGTCGCCCGCTCCGGTGGGATCAACCACCTCCTCGATGGGAAGGGCGGGAGCACGGAAGGGATGGTGGCCGATGCCGAAGGCGCCTTCGCGAAAGAAGATGGTCGCGCCGTACTCGCCATGCTTCATCACCAGAGCCTTGGGGCCCATGGCCAGCACTTTGTGCGCGGCGCGCGGCAGATTGGTTTCGTTGGCCAGGGACTTGGCTTCGGCATCGTTGATGATGAGCACATCCATGAGCTTAAGGGTGTCGAGCAGTTGCGGGTGGGTGTTGTTGATCCAGTAATTCATGGTGTCGCCGCCCACCAGGCGGGCGCCGTTCATCTGGCGGCGCACGCTGGCCTGCAGCGTGGGATCAATGTTGCCCAGAAAGAGGAACTCGGAATCACGGTAGTTGCGAGGCAGTTCCGGGTTGAAGTTGGCGAAGACGTTGAGCTCGGTGGCGCGGGTTTTGGCTTCGTTAACGTTGGCGCCGTATTCGCCCGACCAGAAGAAGGTCTTGCCTGAGGTGTGCTGCACGCCGGAAACATCAACCCCATGGCTGCGGAGGACGTTTACGTGCTCGGCGGTGAAGTCGTCGCCTACCACGCCCACCACGCGCACTTCGGTGAAGTAGCTGGCGGCGAGACCGAAATAAACGGCGGTGCCGCCCAGCAGGCGCTCCTTGGTGCCGTAGCGGCTGGTAACAGTGTCAAAAGCGATGGAACCGACGGCAACGATGCCCATTCAGGCGTTAGCTCCCTGGTCGAGATATTTGCCGAGAATCAACTTGAGCTTTTCGCGAGTGGCGGCAGGAATCTTATCGCGCTCGGTCAGTATGGCATGGCGCAAGGCGGAACCGCACTTGCAGGAGCGCTTAGGCGGGGTGGCGGCTACGGTTTCGCGAATGACTTTGCAGGCGTTCTCCGCGTTTTTGAGCAGGACCGCGACCACCTGGTCCACGGTGACGGAATCGTGCTGCGGATGCCAGCAGTCATAGTCAGTGACCATGGCGGCGGTGACGTAGCAAATTTCCGCCTCGCGGGCGAGTTTGGCTTCCTGCAGGTTGGTCATGCCGATCACGTCCATGTCCCAGCTGCGGTACACGTTGGATTCGGCGCGGGTGGAAAACTGCGGGCCTTCCATGCACAGGTAAGTGCCGCCGCGCTTGCCCACCACGCCGGCTTTGCCGCAAGCCGACTCGACAACGCGCGACATCTCCGGGCACACGGGATCGGCCAGGGCCACGTGGGCGACTATGCCCTCGCCAAAGAAAGTGTCCACCCGGTGGCGGGTGCGGTCGAAGAACTGGTCGGGAATCAC
>JBLMXE010000457.1:0-4787 GCA_050257615.1 Chlamydiota bacterium
TCGGCCTGCGAAATCGCCATCACGTTTACCGTTGGCGGGCTGGGCTCGCTGGCCGGAGCCACGTACACCCCGAAAGAACTGATGGTTCCAATCGTGGCATTGCCGCCCACGGTATTGTTGACCTTCCAGGTTACGGTCGTGTCCTGCGTGTTGGTGACGGTGGCGTTAAATATTTGCGAAGCGCCCGGCGCCAGCGTCACCGACGTGGGTGACACGCTGATGGCGATGGCAGGCGGCGGAGACGATCCTCCCCCGCATCCGATCAGCAGCAAGGCAGGCAATACCGCGGCTGCACACCAAGCTCGGGTCATCGCGCCTCCAGCAATGCACGCACACACTTAGACGCTGAATTCCCGGCCCGTGTCTCTGGAAACTTCAGGAGAGTCGTATCCCAAGTTATCGTGGGTAACATTTGTGACTATGGAACGGTTCGTGGGCGCGTATTGATTATTGGCCAGCGGTCGAAATCCGTCAACGCCAGGCCTTTCCTCACACTACTTTGGGAGGCGCCCCGTCCCGCTCCCCTACGCGGCCGCGCTGGACGAGCCGGCCGAGAACTTCAGCACCTTTGGCTTCTCTATGCGGGCGAAGTCCTCATACCCAAGGCGCACCAATTCCGTATGCGAGCCGGCATTGAACACGATCTCCCGGTCATGCGTGACAGTTTCATCCACTACTACCGGAAGACCGTACAAGCTGCCAAACGGCGGCATGGCCCCGGTCTCGCAGCCCGGGAAGGCATCCTTGAATTCCTCCTCCCCGGCCAGCACCGCTTTAGTCGCGCCCGTCGCCGCCTGCAACAGCCGCAGATCAATGCGATGCGAAGCCGGCAGCACCGCCATGGCTAGCGCGCCGTCCAGCTTTACCATCACGGTTTTGGCCAGTTCCTTGCCTGAAATGTGAGTCATGGCGGCAATGCCCTGGGCGGTATAGGCGGGAAGATGAGCAATGGTTTCATAGTGGACGCCCTGGCGGTCCAGCAGTTCCTTCAGTTTTTGCAGCGGCATGGGTGGCTCCTTTTCAAACAAAGCTTGAAGCTTGCTCCAGTAACGCAACTATTTCGTCATCGCTTACCTGCTCAAAATTCACGTACCACTGGCCTACGGTTAAAAACGTCTCGGGGGTGGCCAGGCAGACTACCTGGTCCGCCGTGGCCTGTAGTTCGCGGCAGGTGGAAGCGGGCGCAACCGGCGCGGCCACCACGATTCTTGCCGCTTTCAATTGACGCAGGGCGGCGATGGCGGCGCGCATGGTGGACCCGGTGGCTACGCCATCGTCCACTACGATGACTGTGGCCGCCGCCACGTTGTGAGCAGGGAAGTTCCGGCGGTACAAGGCCTCGTTTTGCCGCACAACCTCTTGCTCGCTCGCGGCAATGGCGGCCACCGCCTCGGCTGGGATTTCCAGGTCAGCGATGATCTGTTCCTGCAGGATGCAGATCCCGCCCGGAGCTACCGCCCCGATGGCCAGTTCCGGGTTTCCCGGCGCACCCAGCTTGCGTACTACAAACACATCCAGCGGCGCGCCCAGCGCCTTCGCCACCTCCCGGGCTACGGGAATCCCCCCACGAGGCAAGGCCAGCACCAGAACGTCAGACCGCCCGGCATAAGCTGCCAGGGCGTCTGCCAGTTGTCGTCCCGCTTCTGCCCGATCCCGGAAGGGAAGCATACTTCGCCCTTCTTCCCACCACATGCCGCGCCATCCTGCTAGTGTTGCACCAGCATCAGGTTGCCTTCGCGATCCCGGATAAAGAAGCTTTCGTTTCCCCGGGTGATTTCCCGCGCGATCAGCGACTCTTGACCCGCCAGCTTGACCTTCGAGCCAATGACTTCAATCTGGTCACCGGGAGAAAAACTGAACTTCTGACTGCGCATGACGCGGGCCGGCGCCATGTGCACTTGCACCACGCCGCTGCTGGTTTGCAGCAGGATGTGCCGGCCGATCTCGCTTTCGCTGACTGGGCAGGTAAAATCTTCTACCCCGGTTATTTTGCCTTTCAGGGTGGTCTCACTGGCTACGTTATAGAGGGCCGCACCCTGCTCGGTCGGGCCCGATGGCCTCATCCCAAAGGTCAGCATGAGCACAGCCAGAACCGCGACAGCCAGGATTGTACCTAGCAGTAAGCTGAAGGGCTTCATAGAACCCCCTTTCTGCGTACGCGGCTCTCCCGGCCTGCGCCGCCGGGTGCGGCGTCGCCGGGGCAGGCGGAAGGCTTCTGCCCCTTTCTAGCCTAGATGCTACCCCCTCCCCCGGCTGTGACGCGGGTCACGTGGATATGCTTCAAGGGCAGCAGTTAGCCTTTAGCTCTTAGCATTTAGCCACTGAAGTGTCGTAGAGAATTTTCATGCAAATCGGCCGTCCCAGTGCTAAGTGGCTGGCTGTTGGAGAGCCGTGGCTGGTTGCGTGCACTACATCTGCCTGTTTAACCGACGCTCGTGCCATCACGAACTGCGGCGGGCAAATGTGGGGAAGTTCCCGACCCTCGAAACTCGCGGCTGGCCAAATGCCAACTGCTAAATGCTAAGTGCTGCTTTTCTCAATCTCCCACATGCTGCGACTGCTCGCTTAGCAGCGGCTCCGCCAGCGCCGGCTGGGCAAACGTCTTGCGCGCGCCCCGCCCCAGATAGTTCTGCAGGGAATCCATGTAGGTGTAGAAAACAGGGGTCAGATAAAGAGTCACAATCTGGGCGAAGACCAGCCCGCCCACCACCGAGAGGCCCAGTGGCCGCCGTGCGGAAGCCCCCGCACCCATCCCCAACGCAATCGGCAGGGTTCCCATGATCGCCGCCATAGTGGTCATCATGATGGGCCGGAAGCGAATCAGACATCCCTGGTAGACTGCTTCCGCCGGCGTTCGCCCGCCCGTCCGTTCCAGTTCCAGGGCAAAGTCCACCACCATGATGGCGTTCTTCTTCACAATGCCGATCAGCATGATGATGCCCACAAACCCGAACAGGTCGAGCTGCATGTGGAACGCCATCAGCGTCAGCAGCGCCCCAAAAGCCGCCGCCGGCAGCCCGGAAAGAATGGTCAGCGGGTGGATAAAGCTTTCGTAAAGAATTCCCAGCACGATGTAGATCACCAGGATGGCCATGCCCAGCAGCATGCCCAGCCCGCTCAGCGATTGCTGGAAAGCCTGCGCGCTCCCCTGGAAGCTGGTGGAAATGGTGATGGGCAGGGTGGTCGCCGCCAGGCGCGTAATCTCGTTCACCGCATCGCCAATGGCCACTCCCGGCTGCAGGTTGAACGAAATGGTCACCGACGGCAACTGCCCCATGTGGTTCACCGTCAACGGCCCCAGGTCGGTCACCAGCTTGGCCACCGTGCTCAGCGACACCAGTTGCCCGTTGGCGCAGCGGATGTACAAGTAGGAGAGCATCTGCGGGTCACGCTGATACTTGTCCTCCAGCTCCATCACCACCCAGTACTCGTCGTTGGGCGCGTAAATCGTCGAAATCTGGCGCTGCCCGTAGGCGGTGTAGAGCGCGTTTTCGATTTGTTGCGGTGTTACCCCCAGCGCCGAGGCTTTGTCGCGCTCAATCACCACGTTGGCCTGCGGGTTCTTGATCTGCAGGTCGGTGGTCACGTCCTGCAGCCCGGGCAGGCTTTTCATCTTGTCCGCCATGACCTGCGCGTATTTATAGAGCTGGTCGGTCTCCGGGCTCACCAGCGTGTACTGGTACAGGCTCTTCGTTAACTGGCCACCAATGCGGATGGAGGGCGGGTTCTGCAGATAAACGCGCACCCCAGTCACGGCATCCAGCTTGGGCTGCAGTTCCTGCATGATGTCCGCAATGTCCATATGGTGCTCGAACACGGGGCGAATCGCGTGCACCGCCCAGCCCAGCACAGGCGCCTTCCCGTAATCGCTGTCCAGCCGGTCATAGAACACGTTCTTGGTGTAGGGCCGCTTGGGCAGGTCCTTCAAGTGAATGAACATGCGCCCGATGTTCAGGCCGCTGGTGCCGTTGTCGCTCACGCTGGAGAAGAACTGCAGCGTGTTGGGGTCGTCCCAGACGATCTTGTTGAGTTGCTCCTGGTGCTGCTTCATGGCGTCGAAGGAGATGCCCTGCAGCGCCTCGCTGAAGCCCACAATCTCGGCAATGTCCTCCTCCGGCAGGAAACCCTTGGGAATCACCCAGAACTGCCAGGCCGTCGCCGCCAGCAGCCCTAGCCCGACCACCATCACGGTCACGCGATGCCGCATGGCCCACTGCAGCGTCACCTCGTACCAGCGCAGGCTGGTATCGAACACCCCCTCCATGGCGTTGTACATGCGCCCGTGCCGCTCCCCCAGGTGCGGGCGCAGGAAGCGGCTGCACAGCATGGGCGTCAGGCTCAGCGACACCACGCCCGAAACCAGAATGGCGGAGATGATCACCACAGCGAATTCGTGCAGCAGCCGCCCCAGGATGCCGCCCATGAAAAACACGGGCAGAAACACCGCAGCCAGCGAGATGGTCATGGAGACGATGGTGAAGCCGATCTCGCGCGATCCGCTCACCGCCGCCTCAAACACGCCTTCGCCCTGCTCCATGTGGCGCACGATGTTTTCCAGCATCACGATGGCGTCGTCCACCACAAAGCCTACTGAAAGCGTCAGGGCCAAGAGCGACAGGTTGTCTTCCGTGTAGCCCAGCAGGTACATCACCGCAAACGTCCCGATGATGGACATGGGCAGCGCCAGGCTGGGGATGATGGTGGCCGACAGGTTGCGCAGGAAGAGGAATATGACCAGCACCACCAGGATGATAGCCAGGAACAGGCTGAACTTTACGTCGTTGACC
>JBLMXE010000458.1:0-4425 GCA_050257615.1 Chlamydiota bacterium
ACCTTCAGCCACTCGCCGATGTGGTATTTCTGCCAGACATAATCGTCGTAGTTGAGCAGGTTGGAGGGCCCGTGCAGCGCCGCCAGAATGCGGATCTGCGGCTCTGGAATGCCAAAGCCGAAATGCAGCCCGTTCAGCGAATTCTTGATGTTGTTGAGGAATTTGCCATCGCCGATGGCGATCACGTCATACACCTGCTTGGCCCGCGCCGGCACCCGCAGCAACTCGTCAAATTCCTTGACGTTCCAATCGCTGCGCTTATAGACCAGCTGCGCCTCCGCGGTTTTTCCTCCCATGGCGGCCAGCGCCGCCAAGCCCACTGCCGCCTGCCCCACAAAGCCACGACGCGACATCTTGCTCACGCGATTCGCTCCTTTTCTGACAGATTCGAATTCACAAATAAAAACGGAATGTTACCACCCAGGCGAGCCCTCACCGCTGCGCCATCCTGCTGTGGCGGCGCATGTTTGAAGGCGGCATAGAGGAACGTTCCGGACCACGATACAACGACCGTATGTAGAAGGTGACCGCCTGAACTTCCTCTGGCGTCAGCCGCGGCCACGCCGGCATGGCGGTGCCCGGAACCCCTCCCCCGATCACCCGCGCTGCCGCTGCATACGAGGGCCGCATCTCCGCGAAATTGGGTGGTGGTGGCCGGTAGCGCGCCGCCTCCGGGCCGTCGCCCTGGCCCTGCTCTCCGTGGCAACGCGTGCAATGCGCAAGGTACACCCGCCGACCCGCTTCCAGCAGCGCGCTCTCCGGCGCCACTCGCTGCTGCGCGCTCAACTGATCGTTGCGGCCGAGCCTGGCGGTATAGGCGACCACCGACGCCATCTGGTTGCCCACCAGGGCGTGCGACCAGCCCGGCATACCCGTTCCCAGCACCCCGTTCTGCAGCACGCGCCAGAGCAAAGAGTCAGCCAACTCAAAATTGGTGAGATCGAAAGCGGGCGGGCGCATGGCCAGGCCGGTAGCGGTTTTGCCATCGCCGCGCTGGCCATGGCAGCCGGCGCAGTAGTTGAGAAACAGCTGGCGTCCCTGGGCCACGTCGGCTTCCGCTGTCGGCTTTGCTTGCGCTGCGGCTCGGCCTAGGCCGGCCAAAGCTGCCGCCAGCATCGTCCCCAGCAGCAATGTCTTCAAGCGCTGCATGTCAGGTCATTTTCCCCGATCGCCGGCCGGAATTTTCCCTGCCCTGCGCCAAATAAGAGACCCACATCCATCCTCAGATATACCTCAAGCCTGCCAGCGGGAAGCGGCGCCGTCCAAACATTTGTTCTTATCCCCCATAGGCGGAACTTATGGTTGAGATTTCGCCGGGCTGCGCTCGCGGAAGAAGCCTGAAATGCCTACTTCTCGGCAGCATGCGCCGGCACCCGCGGGCGGGAACGCCGCGGCGTCATCAGATCGCGCCGGAAACGCAGGAAATCCAGGAAGGCGCGCGCCATCCCCTGCGGCTCGGGACCGATGGGGTAAGCCACGCTCAGGTCACGGGTGATCTGCACACCGCGAATGAGTGCGCTCCGCAGCGAGCCCACCTGCAACTCTTTGCCGATGGACCACAGCGAAGCAAAGCCTACGCCCAGACCGGCTTCCACGGCGGCAATGATGCCCTCGGTGGAATCGAACTCCATCGCTATCTTCAGGCGCTTGACATTGAGCCCGCGCTTTTGCAGGGCGGCCTCGGTCACACGCCGCGTGCCCGAACCGCGCTCGCGCAGCAGCAGGCGTTCGCGCAGCAGTTCTTCCGGTTCGATGACGCCGCGCTCGTTCCACTCGTGGCCCGCCGGAACAATCAGCACAATCTCATCCTGCAAAAAGACCTCGGTGCGGACATCGCGGCGCAGCGCCGGTCCCTCGATCAGCCCCAGCGCCACCTCCCGCGCCGCCAGCGCTTCCAGCACATGCTCGGTGTTCCGCGTAAGAACGACGGGCCGGGCCAGCGGGTGTTCCTGCTGAAAGGCTCCCAGCACTCGCGGCAGGATGTACTGCGCAATGGTCAGGGAGGCGCCCAGGCGCAACTCGCCCCTTTGCTGGCCGGCGAAGGCTGCCAGTTTCCCCCGCGCCTCAGCCGTGAGCTTCTCGATGCGGCGCACATATTGCAGCAGCGTGCGCCCCGCCGGAGTCAGTGCAATGTGCGCGCTGCTGCGATCGAACAACTGCACGCCCAGTTCTTCTTCCAGCGCCTTGACCTGCAGCGTGACCGCAGGCTGGCTGAGGCACAGCTCTTCCGCCGCCCGCCGAAAATTCAAGTGTTGGGCCACCGTGCGGAAAACCTTGAGCCGGAAATTCTCCATGCCTGCCTGGTGGTGACTCGGTCAGCTAACTGTTTCTGATTCTATCGGAAGGGAGGCATAGGCCCGGCGGCAGGCCGGCAAGGGCGGGGCCGGCCCCGGCGAGGTTGAGTAAGCGATTACCCAACTAGCCCCAAAAGATCGGGCCGTCGTAGAATGTTATTGACAGGCACCGCATTTGCGGCTATAAGTTGCCCTCCGATGAAGTAATCGTTTACTTCAACCGCTCCCCCGGAGGTCGTTATGGAGACGCCGTTCCCCGCTGTCTCTCGGGCCCTCGCCTTCCTCGCCGCCTTCCTCTTCGCCGCCCTGTGCTACGCCCAGTACAGCGGCAACATTCAAGGCATCATCACCGACCCCACCGGCGCCGCCATCGCCGGCGCTTCGGTGCGCTTGCGCAATCTCGAGACCGGCATTGAGCAGGCTACTGCCACCAGTTCTTCGGGCAACTATCGCTTCAGCAGTCTGCAGCCGGGCCGCTACGTCATTACCGCGCAGGCCAGCGGCTTCGAAGCGAAGGAAGTGAACCTGACGCTGAGCACCGCCGAACTGCAGGGCATTAACCTCACCCTGCCGGTCGGATCGGCGAAGCAGGCGGTGACGGTAACCTCGGAGGCGCCTACCCTCGATACCGACGAAACCCGGCTGCAGGCCACGCTGCCCTCGCAGACGGTGCGCGACCTGCCTCAGCTCAACCGCAACATTTACGATGTGCTCTCCGTCACCCCGGGGGTGGTGGGCGAAGGCACGCGGCAGCCGGGAGAATCGCCCGGCGGCGGCGCCGACAATTTCGGCACCCAGACGCCCCAGCTCAGCGCCAACGGGTGCAGCTACACCGGCAATCGCGTTCTGGTGGACGGCATGGACGTGACCAGCCCCATCCAGAACGGCAATATCGTCTTTGGTCCCGTTCCTGACTCAGTACAGGAAGTCTCGCTGCAGACCAACTCCTGGGATGCGGAAAACAACCTGGGCAGCTCCATCCTGATTCAGGTCACCACCAAGTCCGGAACCAACCAGTTTCACGGCACCGGAAGCCTGCTGTTCACCAACCAGGACATGCTGGCCAAGCAGGAGTTCGTCAGCACCCCGTTCACTCCCTTCGCGCGCAAAGATCTGGTGGGCACGCTCGGCGGCCCCATTGTAAAAAATAAGACTTTCTTCTTTGCCGACGTGGAGCGGCTGTGGTCAACCGTTCCGGAAGCGGTCAGCGGCACGCTCACCTGGGAGTCGCCGCAGTTTGTGCAATGGGCGCAGCAAAACTTGCCCAATACCGTGGGTACGCAGGCGCTGACCCGCTATCCCGTCACTTTCGGGCAAGCCAATGGAACGGCCGACACCGCTGCCACCGTCTTTGGTCCCACCAACTGCGGCACCGCTGCCTTCGCCAACATCCCCTGCACCTTGCCGGTCCGCGATTATGGCGTGTTCAACACCAGCCCCTACTACAACGGACTGCAATACAACTTCCGCGTGGACCAGTACTTCGGCCAGAAGGACCGTGTGTACCTTAACTACTCCAACGTCAGCTTCGATCAGCAGGCGCCCGCCATTCGCCAGGGTCTAGGCGTGGTCAATTTCCAGGGCAACTGGTACGCCCAGGGCAATTACACGCACACCTTCAGTTCCAACGCGCTCTTTGAGGCCAGCCTGGGCCATGCCGACGTCGGCGGCCAGAACGGCCAGAAGGGCAACCTACAGGTGCCCAATATCAACGTTACCGGCTTCGACGAAGGCATCACCAGCGGGGGCTGGGGTCCCGGCGCCTACGCCGGCCCCAACACCAACTGGCGCGCCGTGTTCAGCCTGATCCATGGCGCGCACTCGCTCAAATTCGGAGCCAACGGCAATCACGCGGTGGAATACGGCGACTTTACCCCCGTCAATGTGCGGCCCGCCTTCAGCTTCAACAGCATTCTCGACCTGGTGCGCGATAACCCCTATACCGAATCCATCGGCGCTTATAACCCGCTGACCGGCCAAGCCGGCAACGTTGCCTTCGGCGGACAGGAGAATCCCTTTGGCTTCTTTGTTCAGGATGACTGGAAGCTCAAGCCAAACCTTTCCCTGACTCTGGCTCTGCGCTGGGACGACTTTACAAACCACACTTCCTGGGGCGACAGCGGCTTCCAGT
>JBLMXE010000459.1:0-4243 GCA_050257615.1 Chlamydiota bacterium
GGCAAAATCAAGCTCCGCTTCCGCTTCGCCCCTCTGATTCTGCCCCAGGATGGCGGGTTTCCCCGGCACCACAAGCTGGAGCGCCCCCTCACTGCAGCGGACCTGGCCAGTTATCGGCAACTGCGCGACACCTTTCGCGGGCCCCTCTTCAAATTCGGCTCCATCAAGGGCTTTCTCGACGGCACCGTAGACGCCAAAACCGCGGCCATGTTCCAGCCTTACGTGGGCGGAGGGACGGGCATTCCTTTTTGGAACCAGGACGACCTGAACCGCACCGTCGCTCTCTATGATCAGGAGGGCTTTCAGGTCATGCTGCATGCCATCGGCGACAAAGCCATCCACATGGCTCTGGACGCCTTTGAGTATGCGGAAAAAACCAACGGAACTTCTGGGCGCCGCCACCGCATCGAACACGTGGAGGTTCCCGACCGCGCCGACCTGCCACGCTTCCGCCAGCTGGGCGTAATCGCCTCCACCCAGGCCATGTTCGCTAATCCCGATGCCACCACGCTCAACAATTTTGCCGTGGTCCTGGGTCCGGAGCGCGCCGCCCATGCCGACGATTTCAAGCAATTTGACGACGCTGGCGCGGTGCAGGCCTTCGGCAGCGACTGGCCGGTCTTTTCCAACCAGGTGTTGCCTGCAATTTACTGCGCTATCACCCGCATGACGCCCCAGGGGACCCCGGCCGGCGGCTGGTATCCCGAGAACCGGATTTCCGTGGCCGCTGCGCTTCGCCACTTCACCCGCGATGGCGCTTATGCCAGTTTCGACGAGCAGGTCCGGGGCACGCTCACTGCCGGCAAGCTGGCAGATTTCGTCGTTCTCTCTCAGGATATTTTGAACATTCCGCCGGAGCAGATTCTCCACACCAAGGTGCTGCTCACGGTCATGGGCGGCCGTGATACCTATCGTGCCCCGGAACTCCCGTGACCCCGGCTGAAAACAAACCTAACGGACGGTCCAGGTCAGTTCTTCTGCGCAGTCACATTCGTTCTTGTGCTCCAGGTGGGTGTGCGCCAGGCTGTGCACGAAGCGCTTGGCCGCTTCGGCGCCGGCAAAAGTTGCGTCATGGCTGAGCGGCCGCGGCCCCCTGATCCAGCAATGCCAGCCGCCCTCCAGGTCCTGTCCCACGCACAGATCATGTCCCAGAAACCGGGCCTTGTACTTCATACTGCTTCCATCATAAGGGAGATTCGACAGCTCCGGCTCGCGGCTGCCCTATGGTTTACTGCGTGATGGTTACGATAGCTGGATGAAGTTCCCACAAGGTGGCGACTTCGGCTGAGCCGCGGTTTTGCGGGTGCTCAAAATCCTCAAAAGCCAAGCCGGTCACCTCTGCCGGCAACGCCTGTGGCAGATCGCCCCCATGGGTGTCGTCCAGCGTGAACCCATGCTCTGCCAGCTGGCTTTGGATAGTCTTTCTGGCGGCACAGTATTCCGAGTCCACCGGCGTCTCCACGATCACCCGGGGTGCGCTGCGCTCGGCGGTGGCCGAAATCTCCATGTGAATATCGCAGTCCGCAGTGTTGACGCTGGCATTCTGCAGGAATGCATGGGCCACGTGGAAAAGCGTCAACTCACGTCCGAACCGCGGAGCGGCGGGCGGAAGAAACGGCGTCTGCGGCCAGCTCAGGATGGTTTGCACCGTGATTTCCACGGGCGTGGCGTTGGGCAGGGGCACGTGCTTGGCATTGTGGCGATAATCGGCAATGTCCGGCTCGTAGGGCAGGCAGTTGCAGATGTCCTTCAGCGCACTGCAGGACCAGTTCAGCGCGATCAGCGCCATCAGCCCGGCCAGAATAAGCAACCTGGACCACGTTATTCTCAGCACA
This sequence comes from Chlamydiota bacterium, assembly GCA_050257615.1. GTDB lineage: Bacteria > Acidobacteriota > Terriglobia > Terriglobales > Acidobacteriaceae > JAICWP01. The sequence continues at coordinate 1,836 of JBLMXE010000459.1, forward strand.
GGACTGTTGGATGCAGATTTCGGAAACCACACTAGCCTGCCCATATCCGGCGGCAGTCCAGGGGTTTTCAATCGTCATTCGACAATCATCAATCGTTAATCCTATGCTGGATGTGCAAACCTTTAACCTAGGGTCCGAACCATGCTCATCATGATGGCCGGCTTGCCCGGCGCCGGTAAGAGCACCCTGTCGCGAGCGCTGGCGGAGAGCTACGGCGGACTGGTCCTGGACAAGGACACCATTCGTGCCGCCCTCTTCCCGGCGCACATCGAGTACTCGCGTGAACAGGACGATTTCTGCCAGCAAGTGATGCTGCAGACGACTGTATTCCTTTCGTCCCGCCATCCGGACCTGCGGATTTTTCTGGATGGCCGGCCATTCTCCCGCCGCTACCAGCGCCGGCAGATCGCCGACACCGCCGCCCGGCTGCGCACTCCGCTGGCCATTATTGAGTGCGTTTGCGCTGAAGATATCGCGCTCTCCCGCCTGCGGCGCGATAACGAAACCGGCGTCCACGTAGCTGCCAATCGCAATCCCAGCCTGTACGCTCGGGTCAAAGCAGATTTCGAGCCCTTCGACGAACCCAGGCTCACCCTCAATACCGGGCAGCCACTGGCGGAATGCGTGCGGCAGGCGAAAGCTTATCTGGAACTCATCGCCGCCGAGCCCCAGTGACTCCGCGCCGATCGTGGCAATCGGTGCATAGCTGGGGAGTGGACTCCACCAGCAGAAATTTCGCCTCCCGGTAGTGATGAGCGGCGTGACAACTCAGGCAAGTGGTGGTGCGGTGGGCGTGCACAGCGTCCGACTCGGCTTCGTGGCAAGGTTCGCACCGGCGGCGAATGTCACCCGCGGAAGCTCCCCGGAAGCTGAATAACAGGCTCTTATCCCCGCCGCTGTTCACGTGGTTGCTGCCCGGGCCGTGGCAGGCTTCGCAGCCTCGCCGAGCCGGAGCGCTCTCTTGCGCCAGCTTGCCATGTGCTGAATCCGCGATCTTGCCGGCCACGTCCTCATGGCATGCCACGCAGGCATCACTGCCCACATACTGCGGGGGTTGGGTCTGTGCCTGCAGAAGCGTTCCGGCCAGCACGATGAGGCAGAAAAAAAAGACGAGGGCCGGCTTCCTGGGAACCATGGCATCGCCTCGCGTACTCGCCCTCGCGACCATGCTGCAACCCGCCCGCGCGGACCTAAATCGCCTTGGCCGCCGGGTGATGGCGGGTGCGAACCAGTCCGATGGCACGCACGCGGTCATAGGCGGTATGCAGATCCTGGCTGAGCAGGTGGACCACCTGCAGGCAGGCATCGCGGTGCATGCGCAGGAAGCGCAGCATGTCCTTGCGTCGCACAAACGCCACCTGCGAGTTGTCCAGCATTTCTGCCGTGACCTCGTACGGAGTTCCGGAAACAGCGGCGCTCAAGCCCAGCATTTCGCCCGGCCCGGCTATGCGCAGCGTCAGCCGCCTGCCATTTCCCGAACAGACTGTCAGCTTGGCCCTCCCATCGCACAGCATGAATACTCCCCGGGCGGGGCGGCCCTCGCTGAACAGGGTGGCGCCGCGCGGATAGAGGGCGATAGTCTTGATGGCGTCGAACGCTTCCAGCGCATCGGCGGGCAGGTCGCAGAAAACCCGGTCCGGCCGCAGGGAGCAATCAAAGCAGCTCACTTGGATGGCGCTCTCCATAGGCTTGTGATAGCTCTTGCCGGAAGCACAGGCAGTGATTGGAGTCACCCTTCGCCGTGACCCTGGGCACAAGCGAAGGGCGCTACGCGCCCGCCATCAGCTTCAGAGCCGCCTTGTTGCGGATGAACAGCGTGGACCCCTTGGACTGGATGATCTGCCGCTTTTTCAGTTCCGCGAAAAGCCGCGTCACCGTCTCGCGCGACGTGCCGATCATCTGCGCGATTTCCTCGTGGGTGAGCGCCAGTTTCAGGCGCGGTTCCAGCTTGGCGGTTTCCCCGTTACGGCCGCTCCACTCCAGCAACAGCTTGGCCAGTTTTTCCGCCGCGGAATGGGAGAGGCCTAGAGACCGCACCTCGTGGCACGCGTTGTTGTATTTTTCGCTCAGTTGTTCCGCCACCCGGAAGCAGGCGTCGCCATGTTCCTTCAGAAAGCGCAGGAAATCCTCTCGCTTCACAAAGTTGACCTGGCAGGGATCAATGGTTTCCGCCGTCAGTTCATACGGCTTGCCCGAAACCGTGGCGCTCAGCCCCAGCACTTCGCCCGGCTCAGCGATCTTGAGGATGAGCGTCTTGCCATCCGTGGAACAGATGGACATCTTCACTCGGCCTTTGCACAGAACAAAAATGCCGCGCGGGCTCTGTCCCTCGACGAACAGAACGGCGCCCTTGGGGTAGGCGGTGGCATACTTGATGTTCTCGAAAGCCTGCAGGGCGGAGTTGGGCA
>JBLMXE010000460.1:0-8549 GCA_050257615.1 Chlamydiota bacterium
AGATTTGCCAGAAACCGAGTTGTGCCAGCTTGTAGAACTTCACCTCGTGCCCGTCATACAGGCTGACGTCGTTGTAGCGTGGGAACTCCGCGACCAACCGCTCCAGGAGGCCATTGCCTTGGTCGTATAAGCGTGGCGGACATGAGCGAATGAAGTTGTAATAGCGGCCGCCGTATTTCGCCGCCAGCACTTGGCCGGTCTGCTGGAGGAGTGCCATCTTCTCCTCCAGCATCGGGATTTCCATGTTGCCGGCAAAGATTTTCTCCATGTCGCGGCGGGTGATCTTTGCCAGAAACTTGCCGTCCAGGATGGGAATGCCGTTATCCATGGCGCGTTTCAGGCAGCCGAACATGGCGTCGGAATCCGACAGGTGAGCGCCCGCGTAGTCGGTTTGAAACTTTACGTGGGTCCTGAAGTCCGTGAACGCCGTATCAATGGTGTTGCCCACCATGATGAAGTCCATGGCGACATCAGGAGTTTTCTCCAGCCCATAAGGCGCTGCCAGATTCGGCATGGGCAGTTCTTCGTAGGCCAGCCATCCCGCGATCTCCACAATCTTTTCGTAATGGGTACGCACGTCACGGGAGTTTTCGACCACCGGCCGCAGGCTCTCAGTGACCGGACTGCCCAGCGGCAGGGGCCAGTGAAGCGAATTGCCGGGACGGGACTTGAGGGCGAATGCGGTCCCCCTCGCTGCGACAACTGCGGCAAACCCAGCAATTCCCTGCAACGCGTTACGGCGGCTGAGAGTCATGGAAGTTCCTCGGTGGGAGTGGTCACTTTCACAGAGTTTAAAAGAAAACTGCGTAGCTTACCGCAGTAGCAGCTTCCAGGAACTAAAAAAGCGGTCCGACTAGCGCGCGATTGGTGCTGACGCAACTGATTGGCGTGGCTGCGGCTATACTGGTCGGCCCATAGAGTTCACCTCGGAGAATCAGATGACAACGCCGGATGACCGCATGACCCGCCGCGCGGCTCTCTCCCTGATTGGTGCCGCCGCCCTTGCCAGCGCTATTCCCTTCCCGCTGCTCGCGGACGATTCCAGAAGCGCCGCTCTCCGCGAAATGCTGCCCAAGTTTACCGGCAAATCGCGCTCTTTGCTGCTCAAGTTGATGGGGGACCCAGGCTACTGTGGGCAGATTGCTGCGGCGGACGTAGCTGTTCTTGCGCAAAACGAAAACACGACTGTTGATCAGCTCATGGTGAACCTCATTCCGCTGGCCCGCAGTTATTCCCATGCCCCTATTTCCAACTTTTTCGTGGGCAGCGTGGTGCGCGGGGCGAGCGGGTGCCTCTACACCGGCGCCAACATCGAGATTCCCGGCCAGTGCCTTGGCCTTGCGGTGCACGCCGAGCAGTCGGCGGTCTCCAATGCCTACATGCACGGCGAGCAAGGTGTCACGGCGCTGGCTGTCGGCGGCGCACCCTGTGGGCACTGCCGCCAGTTCATCAACGAGGCCTCGCCCGAAGGCGAGATCATGATCCTGACTCCAGGCCAGCCTCCGATCAAGCTTTCCGCGATCCTTCCCGCGGCATTCGGCCCCGCGGCCCTGGGCAGGAGGCACGGCGCTTTTCCCATCAGCGGGGTAAATCTGACGCTGGCCTCGCCCACAGCTGATCCCCTGACCGCATCTGCCCTGGAAGCCGCTCGCAAAGCCTACGCACCCTATAGCACATCCCCGTCGGGGGTAGCGATCCGCAGCAGCAAAGGCCGGATTTATCGTGGTTCCTATATCGAAAACGTAGCCTTCAACCCGAGCCTGTCTCCGCTCCAGATTGCGCTGGCGCAGATGATCGCGGCAGGCGAGCGCTACCCCGCGATCTCCGAGGTCACGCTGGTGGAAGTGCAGAAGGCGAAAATCAGTCAGAAAGCGGTAACCGAGACGGTCCTCGGCGCAATCGCACCGAGAGTGGAATTGGAACATGCGTACGCCGTGCGGCGGTAGCCGACAGTTGCAAAGTGGGTAGGGAACGGCAGAAAATCCTTTTGTGGAGCCGATGACACAAACTGCACCCGAACTGCATGGACCCTTCTGCCCCGGCGCGATGGTGCTGCTGGCGCTCGGCGACCCCCGCGAAAAGTTCTGGGGGCAGCTAATGGCTTTGAGTGAGGCTGGCATCAGCCTGCGCGGCATTGATCTGGAATCGTTCGACGACTCCGCCGCCATGGTGAAAGCGGGCGAACCTTTCACCCCCGCTACCGTCTTTTTCCCAATGCACCGCGTGGAGCGGATGGAGTTAGACGTCCACGCCGGCGGATTGCCCTCCTTGCGCGAACGCTTCCGCGCTCAGACGGGACGCGATCCCGCCTATGTTTTCGGAGAAGGCGCAGCCGCTCCCGGGGGCCGGGATTGAAACTGGCTCAGTTCTTTTACGTTCCCAACCAGCTCACTCTGCTGCGCATGGTGTTCCTGCCCCTCATCGTGCTCAGCTTGCTCGATGGGCACAACGGATGGGCCCTGGGCCTGTTCGTAGCCGCAGGCATCACCGACTTCTTTGATGGCCAACTGGCACGCCGTCTGCATCAGCAGACCACTTTGGGCCAGTATCTCGATCCCGTGGCCGACAAGATGCTGCTCAGCACCATGTTTTTGGTGCTCTCGGTGCTCCACCGCATTCCCTGGAAATACACGGTTCTGGTCTTCGGGCGGGATGTTTCCATTTTAGCGGTCAGCGCCGTACTCTACGCCACCACCAGCCTGCGCGACTTCCGCCCCAGCGCCTTCGGTAAGGCAAATACCACTTCCCAGGTGCTGGCTGTGTTTTTCGTCCTGCTCTTGCCGGTGCATCGTGCCGAGTGGATAAGCATTGCGCGCATGCTCGCCCTATGGGCCACGTTCGCCTTCACCATCATTTCCGGCGTGCACTACGCGTTCCTCGGCGCGCGGCGCCTGCATCAGGTTCAGCAGCACTCCACGCCCAGCCACTAGTTTTGTGGCGCGGGCGCCCCCGCCGCTCGCGATCGGCGGTTAGATGAGCGGCGTGGCCGTCGACTTCTGCTCCATTTGACCCCCTTTTGCGCGCCCACCTACAATCAAACTTCAGCTGAATTCCGCTTCCAACCATGCCCTTGCGCCTCTACAACACACTTTCCGGCAAGATTGAGGAATTCGTTCCCCTCGATGATAAGCGCGTACGCATGTACGCCTGCGGCCCTACGGTTTACGACTACGGTCACATCGGTAATTTCCGCACCTTCGTCGCCGTGGACGTGCTGCACCGTTTCCTGCGCCAGGACGGCTACGAACTGCGCCACGTCATGAACATTACCGACGTGGACGACAAGATTATTCGCAATTCAGCCAAAGCCGGGGTCAGTGTCCGCGACTATACCCGCAAGTACGAGCAGGCATTTCTGGAAGACATTGACACTCTCAACGTCCGCCGCCCGGAACTGGTGCGCGCCACCGATCACATCCAGCAGATGGCGCGCTTCATCGCTCAACTGGAGAAGAAGGGCTTCGCCTACCGCACTGATGACGGCTCCTATTATTTCCGCATTGCCAGGTTTCCGGGGTACGGCAAGCTCTCCAAGAAGGATTTTTCCGGCATCGAAGTAGGCGCGCGCGTGGACGTGGACGAATACGACAAGGACAACGCCCGCGACTTCGCTCTTTGGAAGGCGCCCAAGCCCGGCGAGGCTTTCTGGGAGACGGAGATCGGTCCCGGCCGCCCCGGCTGGCACATCGAGTGCTCGGTAATGTCCACCATGCTCCTGGGCCCCACTTTCGACCTGCATGCGGGGGGCGAAGATTTGGTCTTCCCACACCATGAAAACGAAATTGCGCAGTCAGAAGCAGAGACCGGCCAGCCTTTTGTACGCTACTGGTTCCATGTGCGCTTCCTGCTGGTCGAGGGCGAGAAGATGTCCAAAAGCCTGGGCAACTTCTACACCTTGCGCGACCTGGTGCTCAAAGGGCATAAGCCCTCGTCCATCCGCTTCCTGCTGGCTTCCGGACACTACCGCACACAGCTGAATTTCACCTTCGACGCGCTCAAGCAGGCGGCCAACTCGGTGGAGCGTCTGCGCAATTTCGAAGCCCGCCTGAGAACCGAGGGCTTCCCGCAAGCCCCGGAGGGAGCCATGGCCAGGCTGGCGCGGGAAACCATGGGCAAAATGCGCGCCGGACTGGAAGACGACCTCAACACCCCACAGGCCCTGGGAGCGCTGTTTGAAATGGTGCGCCAAGCCAACGCGGCGGCCGATGCCGGGCAGGTCACCAGCGGCGACGTTCCGCCTCTGCAGCAGGCTCTGCGCCAATTTGACGAAATTTTTGATGTGCTGCGCGACGAGGATGCCTCCAAAATGCGCCACATCCTGGACTGGGCCAAGGCGGAAGGCAGGCTGGAACAGGCGGCCAAAGAACTGCAGGAGGTTGCCGGCTCCAACGGCCTGCCTGACGACCAGGTGGATGCTCTGGTTGCGGAACATGAGCGCGCCCGCAAGGCCCGCGACTTCACTAAGTCCGATGCCATTCGCACCCAGCTCGCCCAGGCCGGCATCGTAGTGGAAAACACCAAGCAGGGTGTGCGCTGGAAGCGAAAGTAACAGGAGCTCGCGGTAAACCTTCCCTCCCGTGTTTCCACGTCTCTTCGCATGTGTGCAGAAGTTTGCAGCACGCCGCCTTATCTTCCTGGCGACCCACGACAGTAGTTGTGGAATCTTTTATTTAAAACATTGCCCCTGGCAGCGCACGTGCTTCTTCCCGGTCTTGCTAGATCGCTGGAGGAATTTGTGGGTCCAAGGTCCGTACTTTGCGCGTTACCGCTTGTTACTTTGGTAATTCTTGCCGGCTGCGGTGGAGGAGGCCAGAGCGCTTCCACTTCAGGAACGCCGACGCCTGCCTCTCCCAGCCTGACTTCGATTACGGTGACCCCATCCAGCGCGCAAATCGCCAAGGGAACGACCCAGCAATTCGCGGCGACAGGGAAATACAGTGACGGCAGCAGCAAAAACTTGACTAACTCCGTAACCTGGGGTTCCTCTGCGGCTAGCATCGCCGGCATCAGCACTTCCGGCGTGGCATGGGCCTCTCAGCCAGGTAGCGCCAACATTACAGCCAGCGACGGTGCCATTCAAGCTTCCGCAACCTTGACTGTAATTGCCGCGCCTCTGGTGTCCATTTCTGTTAGTCCCGCGAATCTGTCCTTGGCCGCTGGAACCAGGCTGCAACTTTCGGCAATAGGAGTTTTCCAGGACGGAAGCACACAGGATTTGACCACCTCCGTTACCTGGGCGACGAACGATCCCGCTGTTGCCACAGTGAGCACCACTGGCCTGCTGCTGGCCAGCGAGACAGGCACGGCCCGGGTGGCCGCCTCGAAGGGCTCAATCAGTACCACTGTAGGCGTCACTGTAAAATCGGCTGCATTGCAATCGTTGGCCATCAGCCCGGTGACCGCTTCCATAGCAAAAGGAACTACGAGCCAATTCAAAGCCATCGGCGCCTTCACCGACGGCACTACTCAGGATGTCACCTCGGCCGTCACTTGGTCGTCGTCAATGCCCACAGTAGCAAGCGTTGCCGCCGGTCTGGCTTCCGGAGTGGCACCGGGAAGCACGGTGATTACGGCGACCTCCAACGCCATCAGCGCCTCTGCCACTCTGACCGTCAGCAATGCCACCGCTGTTTCTATCAGCGTGACTCCGGTAAATCCCACCCTGGTAGTGGGTTTGTTCCAGCAGTTCACGGCGACCGGCTCATTCAGCGATGGCACTACTCAGGACATCAGCGCTTCGGTTAACTGGGCTGCCTCGGCGCCCACGGTGGCTGGCGTCAATACGGCCGGTCTGGTGTCCGGCATCAGCCCGGGAACGGCTGTTATCTCCACCACCTTCGAGCAAGTCAGCGGCAGTTCCACTCTCACGGTCAAGGCTCCCAGTCTTACCTCCATCAGCGTCACGCCGGCGATGCCCTCCATTGCCAACACCACAAACCAGCCCTTCTTTGTTACTGGCTACTATGACGACGGCAGCACGCAAACGCTGAACAACGCAACTTGGTCCTCCTCCAACACGCCGGTGGTCAGCATGAACGGTAACCTCGCGGTGTCAAAGCAACCAGGAACCACCACCATCACCGCCGCCGTTGGTTCTTTCACTGCGTCCACAATCCTGACGGTAACGTCGGCCACGCTGGTGTCCATAGCGGTCACGCCAATTAATGCATCCATGGCCCCGGGAACTGCCAAGGCCTTCTTCGCGACGGGCAGTTTCAGCGATGGCAGCACGCAAAACCTGACCAGTTCAGCGGTCTGGAATTCTTCCAATACATCAGCAGCCACAATGAACGGAAACACGGCAACCGCAGTAAGTGGCGGAACCACCACCATCAGCGCCGTTTTCAACGGCACCACAGGGTCCGCCGAGCTTACGGTTACTCAGGCCAAATTGACGTCGCTCGCCGTTACCCCTTCAAACCCCGTGCTGGTTGTGGGCGCAACTCAGCAATTTGCTGCTACCGGAACTTTCGACGATGGCAGCACGCAGGACCTGACCTCGCTGGTCACCTGGAACTCCTCCTCTACGAGCACGGCGACCATCAGCAGTACGGGTATGGCTACCGGGCAAGGCGGCGGCGCCTGCACCATTTCTGCCACCTATGGTGGCACGAGCGCCTCGACCAGCCTGAGCGTGAGCACTGCGAGCTTGGCGTCGCTGTCCATAAGCCCGGCTACCGCCACAATTCCGCCAGGCATCAGCCAGCAATTTTCCGCTATCGGAACCTACAGCGACGGCACTGTGCTGAAAGTAACTACGATGGCGCGCTGGACGTCCTCTGACGCTACCGTGGCTACCGTGGGCAACACCGGGAATAGCGGGCAGGTAACCGGCGTGGGTATGGGATGGACCAGGATTTCGGCCGTCCTTAACTCCATCATCGCCTCCGCCATCGTGAACGTGAACAACGCGACCCTGGTGTCGCTCTCCATCAGCCCTGCCAATCCTACCCTCAGCCTGGGTAGCAATCAGCAGATGATGGCTACTGGGACTTTCAGCGATGGCAGCTCGCAGGACCTGACCCAGTGGGTGAGCTGGGCCTCCTCCAACAACCAGGTCTGCGTCGTCAACAGCTCCGGGTATGCCATTACCAGCGGCAGCGGCACCACAACCATCACCGCCAGTTTTGGCTCAGTTAACGCCACCACGGCTCTAACGGCGTACTGAGGCCATTCCAATCTGCGTATCTTGGCCGGCTCGTCTCACTGGAATTGTGGCGAGCGCCGCAGCCAGGGTTAGGCAAACAGCAGCTCTTTAGCCCGCTGCGTAGCCTTCACCACCGCCTTGATCAGCGTGACCCGCAGCTTGCCTTCTTCCAGTTCGAGAATGCCGTCAATGGTGCAGCCCGCAGGAGTGGTCACGGCGTCCTTGAGCAGGGCGGGATGATTGCCGGTTTCCAGCACCACGCGGGAGGCGCCCAGCGTGGTCTGAGCCGCCAGCAGTGTCGCCAAGTCGCGCGGCAGGCCCACTTTGACGCCGGCCTCGGCTAATGACTCCAGCACAATGTAGATGAAGGCGGGGCCGCTGGCTGAGAGCCCGGTCACCGCGTCCATGTGTTTTTCATCCACGGTTACCGTCTTGCCGACTGTTTCAAATAAGCGACACGCCATGTGCACATGCTGGCTGGTTGCCGAGGAACCGGCGCACACTCCGGTGATGCCGGCACCAATCATGGCGGGAGTGTTGGGCATGGCGCGCACCACCGGCACTTTGGCCGGCAAGCGCTCTTCGATATAGCTGGTGGGCACCGAGGCGGCCACGGAAATCACCAGTTGTTCGGGGCTGATCTCCGGCCGGATGGTTTGCAGCACCTCGCCCACCGCCTGCGGCTTCACGCACAACAGAATGATGTCCGCGGCTTTGGCGGCCGCCCGGTCATCGCAGGTGACTGGAATGTTCCATCGCCGCGCCAGGTCCTTGGCGCGCTCCTCGTGCGCCACCGTGGCGCTCAGCTTTTCGGCGGCAACTACGCCGCTTTTCATGAACGCCTGCAGCAGTATGCCGCCCATTTTGCCCGCGCCCAGAACCGCCAGGCGCTTCTTTGCCAGTGTCTCGCTCACTTTGGTTCTCCCACGAGCAATAATGGTGAACGTTGATGATGACAGATGGCAGGCTTTTTTTCTAATCATTGAAGACACTTCGCCGGTGCCGCTCGATCGGACTGCGCGAAAATCGGCAGTACCGGCGTCTCGTGTCTTCAGGCGATGATTCCGAGAGCTCCCTTTGGCAGTTGCGCCACCTGCCTTTGCGACAAACCGAAATTATCGGCGATTAGCGAAGGAGGATTCGCCGCCAGCCACTGGGAGATGGAAATCTCCTGATACACCGGACTATTGAACAGAATCAGGATCCTGGTGGGCGCATCGCCCATCTGTTCCACGAAATGCCCAAATCCCTGCTTGATGAAGGCAATCTGACCGGGGGCAAACTCCTCCGTGGCCGTGCGCCCATGAGCCCCGAATATGGTCACCCGCGACCTGCCCGAAATGTAAAACTGCCACTCGTCAGCATTGGGGTGCCAGTGCATTTCCCGCAACGCGCCTGGTTT
>JBLMXE010000461.1:0-7715 GCA_050257615.1 Chlamydiota bacterium
TTCGGCCCAGCAGCTCGACACGCCCTACCGCCCCCAGGGCTGGACGGTGCGCCAGGTGGTTCACCACGTGCCCGACAGCCACATGAATGCCTACATCCGCTTGAAGCTGGCGCTCACCGAATCCGAGCCCACCATCAAGCCCTACGATCAACAGCTATGGGCGGAGCTGGCTGACACGCGCCAAACGCCGATGGAAACTTCGCTGACGCTGCTGGAGTGCCTGCACCAGCGCTGGGTGATGCTGCTCAAGAGCATTGCGGATGGCGACTGGCAGCGCACCTTCCGCCATCCCGAGCTGGGGGTGGTGCGCCTCGATACTAATCTCGCGCTCTATGCGTGGCATGGCCGCCATCACGTGGCGCACATCACCAGCCTGCGCGAGCGCATGGGGTGGGAGAACGTGTCAGGCTATCGTTGAAGAGAGACGAGGCCGTTGTTGGGGTCACAAAGGGCAGGGGCGGTACCCCAGGCGCGCGTTGCGCGCCCGGACAGGCGAGGGCGCCTGTCCCCACATGAGATCGGTGAGTCCTGACAGCTGACCGCCATTCCTACTTCTTCTCGATCAGCCTTGCCCCCAGCAGAGCCCCGTTGCGGTCGTCGTGCAGGCGGATAGGGAAGACCAGGATGTTCCAGGTCCAGCGCGCGCTCTTGCGCGGCAGGTGAGGCAGGCCGGGAGAGCCGCGGTCTATGTAGGTTTCGCGCGTGTCGGCCACGGTGCGGATGGTTTCCGCCCAGTGGTCGCCCAGGTCGGGGAACTGCTCAAACATGTTCTTGCCCACGAACCAGCTGCGTTTGTGTCCCAGCAGGGCGGCGAAGTAGTCATTGACGTATTGCCAGTTGCCGTCGCGGTCAAGAATCTCCACCACCATGTCATCGCCCATGTTCATGCTGATGCGCGAGTAGTAAAAGTCGCGCGCGTCCACCACCACCGGTTTGCCGCGGCGCTTGGCCTCAAAGCTGCGCAAGGCGGCGACCAAGTCATCCACCGAACTGTAGCCCTTGAGCAGGTGCATGTCAGCAATCCCGCCGAAGCGGCGCTCCAGCGTGGCCGAAAGGATGATGATGGGCACCTGCGGACGTTTTTCGCGCAGGGTCTCGGCGACGTCGCTGCCGAACTTGCCGGCTCCCAGGTGATAGTCGAGCACGGCAATGTCAATTTCGCCGAGCTTGGATTCGGCCTCCTCGATGGAAGCGGAAGTCACCACGTCATAACCCTTCTGGCGAAGGATGGTGGAGCGCACCAGAAGGTTCTCCTCGCGGTCGTCGAGGAGCAACACCCGGATGGGCCTGGCCTCGGCTTTGATCGCGATTTCCGTTCCGTCGGTCATCGTTCAGTTGGATGCAAAGTAGGCAAGGCCGACCTCGCCCCTCTACTCACCAGTGGCCTTGCTGCGGAGCGCCTTCATCAGTTCCGGCAGGCGATTGAAAACCGCCACACAGCGCAGCCACAGCTTATTGTCAATTGCCGGATAGCCGCTCACCATTTTGCCCGCGGGCACGTCATTGGGAATGCCGCTCTGGGCGGTGGCGATCACTCCGTCGCCGATCTTGCAATGGCCGGCCACCCCGACCTGCCCCGCAAGGATCACGTTATCGCCCACTTCGGTGGAGCCCGCCAGGCCCACCTGCGCGCACAGCATAGTGTTGCTGCCCACGCGCGAGCCGTGGCCCACCTGCACCAGGTTGTCAATGCGCGTGCCACGGCCCACGCGGGTTTCGCCGATGCTGGCGCGGTCCACGCAGGCATTAGCCTGAACTTCGACATCGTCTTCCAGCACCGCCGGGCCGGACTGCACAATCTTGCGCCAGCGGCCTTCGTTGTCCTTGGCGAAACCGAACCCGTCGCCGCCGATGACTACCCCATTCTGCAGGATGACGTTATCGCCCAGACGGCTGTTTTCCCGCACCACGGCATGGGCGTGGGCAAGGAAGTTGTGCCCGATGCGCGCTCCCTTGTAGATCACCACATGGGCCAGCAGCACGCAGTTGTTGCCGATCTGAACATCCTGATCCACCACTACATAGGGTCCGACGGAGGCATCCTTCCCGATTTTGGCAGAGGAGTGAATGACCGCTGTTGGGTGCACACCCACCGGGTACTGGGGCGGCCGGTAAAACAGCTCAATGGCGCGGGCGAAGTCCAGATAGGGGTTGTGCGAGCGCAGCAGGGCAGGGCCGGCACCGGAAAAATCCTCGGCGACGATCACCGCCGCCGCCCGCGTGCGGGGGACCGCCGCAGCATACTTAGGGTTGGCCAGAAAAGTGACCTGTCCGGGCCCGGCCTCTTCGATGCCCGCCACCCCGGTGATTTCCGTCTCGGGCAAGCCATTCTCCAGGCGCGCCCCCAGGGTGGCTGCGATTTCTCCCAGTTTCATGCCTATCCCTGCCTTATCCGGCAAACCTCTGATTGTAATTCACCGGGTTGGCAGGCTCTAGTCAGGCTACTTCAGGACCGAAGGAACGTCCTAAATGGCTGCGGAGGGGGCGGCTCGGCACGTCCTGATGTTTTCATTTCGCTGCAGCCGAGGCTGCGCCGCCGCAGCCCGGGCCTTTAGCCGATTCGGACCCTTCATGGCGCAATTGTGTGGCAAAAAACTCGTCTACCCGGCGCCAGGCATCGCGCAATACGTGCTCGCGGGTGAAGTAGTGAAACTCTCCGGGATAGACCATGAAGGAGACCAGGCTGCCCTTGTTCTTCTTCAGAACTTCATCCATCAGGCGGATTGATTCAATAAAAGGAACGTTCAAGTCGGCTGTGCCATGCAGCACCAGCAAGGGTCGTTGCAGGCGGTCAATGTGGGAGAGGGGCGAAGCGTTGGCATACACCTGCGGGTTCTGTTCCGGCGTGCCCATGCGCTCCACCGTCCAGCCACCGTGGTAGGGGTCGTTGTAGTACATGACGTAATCCACCACCCCGGCAACGTCCACCCCCGCGCGGAAAAGCGTGGGCTGGTCGGTCATTGCGATCAGGGTGAAGAAGCCGCCATAGCTCAGGCCCCACACGCCGATGCGGTCGGAATCCACGTAGGGCAGCGTCTTCAGGTAATTGGCCGCCATCCAGGCGTCTTTTGCGTCCTTGCCGCCCACGTCCATGTACACGCCATTGCGCCAGTGCCGGCCATAGCCGATGCTGCCACGGTAGTCAGGGGCGAACACCACGTAGCCTTCCTGCAGCAGATACTGATGGAAGCTGTAGTAGACGGCGTAATTGCGCTGCACGTGCCAGCCGTCGTAGTTCTGGTTGATGCCGTCGCCGTGAATCCAGACGATGGCCGGGTGCTTCTTGCTGCGGTCAAGATTCTTGGGGACAAACAACCAACCGGGGACCATCTGGCCGTCGGCGCCAGGGAAGTGTACGAACTGGGGTGCGACCAGGGAACTACGGTCAATGCTGGCGGGCATGGAATCGGAAAGCCGCACCGGCCGGGCGCCCGGCTTGGCGTCCATAACAAAAAGGTCGGCGGAGTTCTGCGAGTCGGTGTGCTGATAGACAAGGCGGCGGTCGTCCTGGGACCACTGCGGGGCGATGTTGGTTCCTTGGCCCGAGGTGATGTACTCGACTTTGGCCTGCCGCGGATCGCCGGCGATGGTAGCAATTCCTAAACGGCGGTCGCCGGGATGGTCGGGTTCGTTGGCATCGAAAGCAATGCGGGTGCTGTCGTGCGACCAGGCGGGTCGCCAGGCTTCGAAGCGACCCTTCGTGACCTGCACGGCTTGCCCTCCGGTGGAAGGGATGACATACAGGTGATCCCAGCCGTCCTGATCTGTCAGATAGGCGATCCAGCGCCCATCGGGCGAGGGCACCGGTTCAGGGCCGGCTTCCCAGTCGGGCAGGCTCCAGAACTTGGCTTCTACATCTTCGTGGATGACGCGGGTGGAGCCATCTTTGCTGTCGGCAACGTAGATGGTTCGGTGCTTGTACTGGTCGGATTCACGCGCGAACACCAGATGGCCGACATCCATCCAGGCCAGCGCCTCATAGCGGCCGCGCGCGCCTATCGCGACCGGGGTTCCGCCGGAGGAAGAAATCACCATCAGTTGGCCGGGCTGATATTCCTCGACCGAGTAAATGAGCTTGGCGCCGGAGTAGTCCGGCGATACGTCGTGGTGAATGATTTTGGCGCCGCTGATATAGGCGAGGTGGGCTCCATCCGGAGACCATAGCGGACGCTGGATGCTGACAGGGTCATGGGCCACGTGAGTCTCAGTGCCGTCTGCCAGCGAACGCAGCAAGAGATCGGCGCCCTGCTGGCTTCCTGCCGCGTCGCGAACCAGTGCAACATGCGTGCCATCGGGCGATGGAGCATAGTCGTGCTCTCCTGCCTGCGTCTTCCACGCCGGCCGCGGCTCGCCGCCGGCGATGGCCACCCGCCACAGACCGCCATCATGGGTGACGTATAGAGTCTGGCCGTCATGACTCCAGAACGGATCAGCGAGTTGGCCGCCGGTGAAGGAACTCAGTTGGGCGGGTTTGCTGGAGCCATCGGTAGCCGCGAGGTAGAGGTTGGTCACTCCGGCGCGATCCCACAGGAAGGCGACGTGGCGGCCGTCCGGCGACCATACCGGGTCGGAAGGATGCTTGATGTCCATCAGTTGCTCGATGGTGAACCGTTTGCCAGCGTGGCTTGCCTGGGCGAGACTGTTTCCGGTGTAGAACGCTGACAGCAGGGAGACTAAGGCGGCGAGCCGCCATAGGGATCGCATCATGGCACCCTCGAATTGTTGAGCTTAATAAATAGAGGCCGGCCGGTGCACATGGCGTCTGCACACCGGCCGGATCTGGATAGGACTGGTTTCAAGTGCTTGGGACTAGAAGTTTACCTTCAAACCGAACCTGGCGATAAACGGATTGACCGTGTTTGCTGGAAAAAGAAACGACGGGCCGAAGGTATTGACCTGAGAAATGACGGTCTGGCTGTTGGTGATGTTGAACAGGTCAACCAGCGGCTCAACGTGCCAGCGGTCAGCGAAGACAAACTCGCGCGATAGACGCAGGTTGAGCAGATTGATGCTGGGCAACCGGATCTTCCCCGCCGGCTCCAGGATTACAGTTTCCGGCCCCTGGTTCAGCCCATTGAAAACATTGACGGGCTGGATCGGGTAGCCGGTGTAATGCTGGAAGTTTACGCTGGTTCCGATCTTCCACGGCATCTCGTAAGTGCTGTCCACCTTGAAGACATAGGTGGAATCCAGGTTGAGGTAGTTGTTGTGGCGGTTGATGTCAAGATTGGGATCGGCGAAGTTCTCACCGTAAATGGCGTCGTCCGAGCTGAGAGTGGAAGAGGTGCTGCCCGCAAAGGACACACCTTTCTGCCGCTGCACGGTGAAGCCCGCCAGCAGCTGCCAGCGATGGGAGAGTCGCTTGACGGCGTCGAATTCCACGCCGTGGTAGGCGTTGTCGTTCATTTCCGCAATGTTGGTCATCAGGTAATTGAACTGGCCAACCTTGGCCGGGCTGAGGTTGAACAAAGTGAGCGGTTGGTTGGTGAGAGGGTTGGTGAAGCCGGTCACGGGGGTATAGTCCGCAGGCGACACAGCCGTGTTGGTGAGCCCGATCAGATTCTTCTTGCTGCGATAGAAATATGAGGCGCTGACCCGCAGGTCTTTCCACAATTGGTGCTCATAGGAGACGCTGATCTCGTTGGTGTAAGGCCGGCTCATATGGGGATCAATGTGCGTGCTGGTCCCGCCAAAGGCGCCAATCAGGTTGGCCGGACTCTTCCACTCATTGGGCTGGGGAATGCCGTCGTGGTTGAGGTCTGTCCAGGTGAACTCCTGGCCGGCAAACCCGACGGGATTCACCGTTTCCACCAGTCCCGTTCCTTCCATCTTGTAAAACCGTCCGTAGCTGAAGCGCAGCACTGAGTTGCCTTTGCCGCTGGGGTCCCAGGCAATCCCGATGCGCGGCGAGACATTGTTCCACTCAATGAGATTTCCCGACGCCGGATACTTGGTGGGCGGAAACAGGTCGGGGAAGGTCAGATTGGGAGAGGTGGATTGCGCCGGGTAGAAGCTGATGAAGCGGTCATAGCGGAGGCCGAGGTTCAAGGTCAGCCGCTGGCGAATGGTCCAGGCGTCCTGCAGATAGGCGCCGGTATCGTGGAAATAGGTTTTTTCTGTAAACGGCGTGTCGAAAGCGATCACATCCTGCGCCACTCCATTGTTGAACTGCGCGTTAATGCCCTGGTTGATGTTGTAAATGTAGGGGTTGTAGTTGTCGCCCCACTCGAATCCAAATTTGAAGTTGTGGGTGCCGGCCAGGTTCGCCTTGTACCAGGAAGCTGCCGCTGCCAGTTTGAATACCCAGGCGGGGTTGGCAAAGGCGAAGGGGGCGGCGCCCTTCTCCGTGGACAGGGTCACATCCTGAAGCGTGATGTCGTTCGGGGTCACTCCCGGTTCATACCCCAGGGGAAAGACTTCTTTGTTGTATCCGGTGCGGAAATCGAAAATCAGGTTATTCGTGATCTGGCTGGTCCACAGACCCTGCAGAATGTAAGCCGGTTCGATCTGCCGCCAGGCTGCTTCTGGGCTCACGAACTGATAGGCCGTATCCCTCCGGAAGAAGCGGTTCTGCTCGTTATAAAGCCAGATGAAGCTCACGCGGTTGCGGGGGTTGATCTGCCAGTCGCTGCGCAGGTCGGTGTTGCTCTGGTGGTTGGGGTCGGCAATGGGATTGCCGGCCTGATCGCGCACTGCCAGGAAGTCTTCCCGCAAGTCGAAGCGGCGATAGGAGCCAAACAGCCACCACTTGTCCTTGATGACCGGCCCGCCCAAGCCCACCGTGGTGTCGCGGTCAATCACAATGGGAGATCCCGATTGCACGGGCGATCCCTGAAACGTGGGAAGCTTGGGGCCGGCTTGAAAGGCGCTGGTAGCGTAGTAGCCGGAAGCGTAGCCGTGCAGTTGGTTCGATCCCGACTTGGTGACCATGTTCATGTAAATCCCGCTTACCGAAACCGATGCGGGTGCGTTGTCAGCCACCACCTGGAATTCCTGGAAGGAATCGTGGTCGGTATAGAACTGGGTGTAGCCGCCATTGGCGCCCGGCCAATTCAAGTCCAGCCCATTGAAACTGAAAATCTGCTCTCCCGGCGTACTGCCGTGCACCTGCATAGTGGACTGCTGCATGGCCTGGTTGCCGCCCACATCAAAGGTGCTAGAGGTAGCGCCCGGCATCTGTGCCACCGTGGACCAGGGATCGCGCCCGCTGGGGATCTGCTGCAGCAGGTTCTGGTCGAAGGTGGTTTGCACCTGTACGCTTTGCACGTCCACCACCGGCTCGCCCTGCACCACGACCGTCTGCTTGAGTTCGCCAAGCTGCAGCTGACAGTTAACGGTCGCGGTAAAGCCGGCGCTGATGTTGATGCCGGTGCGTTCCAGGGTCTGAAAGCCATTGGCGGTCACCTTGACCTGATAGGTCCCTGGGGGAAGCAGGTCGAACAGATAACTGCCGTCGGAGTGTGTACGGAGGGAGCGCGCCGCCATGAGTGCGGGGCTGGTGACCTCCACTGTAGCGTTGGGCACGACTGCGCCGGAGGTGTCGCTGACCACGCCCGTGATTTTTCCGGTAATGGAGACTTGGGCGCAGACCAGGCCAGGCAAGCACAGGGTGAAGAGCAGAGCTGCCCGGAGCAGGGCAGAGCGAAGCCACGGCAATGGACCAGCACAAGGGCGAGTCATAGCGCCTCCTAATTCAGGTTGTCGGTGTTACAGCC
>JBLMXE010000462.1:0-4592 GCA_050257615.1 Chlamydiota bacterium
GCGCGCGACCAGCTCAACAAGGGCGTCCAGGCGTATAAGAACGCCAAGTACGAGGAAGCCATCAACCGGTTCCAGAATGCGGTCGCCCTGGACCCCTCCCTGCTCAACGCGCGCCTGTACCTGGCTACCGCGTATGCCCAGCAGTATGTTCCCGGCGCGGATACGCCGGACAACAACCGCAACGCCGAGCAGGCCATTGATCAGTACAAGCAGGTGCTGGGCCGCAATCCCAGCCGCGAGCAGCAGATCAACAGCGTCAAGGGCATCGCCTATCTCTACCTGCAAATGAAAAAATTCGACCAGGCCAAGGAGTATTACCGCAAGGCTTCGCAGGTTGACCCCAACGATCCCGAGGCCTACTACTCCGTGGGCGTGATTGACTGGACGGAGTGCTACCAGCCGCGCATGGAAGAACGCGCCAAGCTGGGTCTGAAGCCGGACGAGATGCTGAAGGATAAGAAGGTCTGCCAGCACTTGAAGGACATCAATGGGGCCAACATCCAGGACGGCATTGACGCGCTCAACAAGGCGCTGTCGCTGCGCCCTGACTACGATGACGCCATGGCCTACATGAACCTGATGTACCGCGAAAAGGCAGACACCGAGTGCGACACGCCTGACCAGCAGACGGCCGATTTGAAGACCGCCGACGACTGGGTGGACAAGACCATGGCCACCAAGAAAGCCAAGGCGGCCAAGGCGGCGCAGACGCCGGGTGGCATCGTGGAGCAGCCGACCAACCAGACACAGTAAGTTTTCCCTCCCCTCCTCAGGACAGCGCCCCTTCCGCCCATGGCGGGAGGGGCGTTTTGGTTAGTAGCGCCGCCGGGACTGCGGCGCTACTAAAGCCCGAGCCGAGCGATGTCCTCGCAGACTGTGGTGAATTACAATCAAGAATTCGGATGAGGCGTGTTCTTCGGATGGGACTGCATTGTTCAAGAAGATCCTGATCGCTAACCGGGGGGAGATCGCGGTGCGGGTGATGCGCGCCTGCCGCGAGCTGGGGATTGCCTCGGTCGCGGTCTATTCCGAGGTAGACCGCGCCTCGCTGCACGTGCGCCACGCCGACGAGGCTTACTTCATCGGGCCGGCGGCGGCCACTGAGTCCTACCTGAACATCGCGAGAATCCTCGACGTGGCGCGGCGCAGCGGGGCGGACGCCATCCATCCTGGCTACGGTTTCCTTTCTGAGAACCCCCGTTTCGCCCGCGCCTGCCGGGAGGCGGGCATCAAGTTCATCGGCCCCACCGCCGAGGCCATGGAACTGCTGGGCTCCAAAACCCGCGCCCGTCAGGCCATGGAGCGTGTCGGCGTGCCCTTTGTGCCGGGCTCCTCGCATGGGCTGGAATTTGCAGAGGCGGTGCGCGTGGCCAGGGAGGTCGGCTATCCCATCATGCTCAAGGCGGCGGCGGGCGGCGGGGGCAAGGGCATGCGGACGGTGCGGTCGGCAGACGAGCTTCGCTCCGCATTTGATGCCGCCCGCAGCGAGGCAGAGCGCGCCTTCGGCGATGGCGAAGTGTACATCGAGAAGCTGATCGAGAATCCGCGCCACATCGAGATGCAGGTGCTGGCTGACGAGCACGGCCACACCGTCTGGCTGGGCGAGCGCGAGTGCTCGGTGCAGCGCCGCCATCAGAAGGTGCTGGAGGAAGCGCCCTCGCCCATCGTGGATGCCGAGATGCGCGGGCGCATGGGCGAAGCCGCGGTCAAGGTGGCGCGGGTTGGCGGCTACACCAATGCGGGCACGGTCGAGTTCCTGGTGGACCAGGAGAAGAACTTTTATTTTCTGGAAGTGAACACGCGCCTGCAGGTGGAGCATCCGGTGACGGAGATGGTCACGGGGCTCGACCTGGTGCACCTGCAGATTCAGATCGCGGCCGGTGAGCCGCTGCCCTTCCGCCAGGAAGACATACAACTGCGCGGGCACGCCATGGAGTGCCGCATCTACGCCGAGGATCCGGACAACAATTTTTTCCCCAGTCCAGGCAAAATAACGCTGCTGCTGATGCCGGCCGGGCCGGGCATTCGCCGCGACAGCGGCATGTACGAAGGCTGGAGCGTGCCCCTGGATTACGACCCGCTGCTGGCCAAGCTGATCGGCTACGGCAGCGACCGCCGGCAAACCATCATGCGCTTGCGCCGAGCCCTGCACGAGTACTTCGTGGGCGGGATCAAGACCAATATTTCGCTGTTCCGCCGCATCTTGAAGAACCCCGATTTCATGGCCGGCCAGCTGGATACGGGCTTCCTCGACCGGCTGCTGGCCAATCCCGAGGCCGACCCGGTGAAGAAGGAGCACCCGGAGATTGCGGCGATCGCCGCGGGAGTGTTCGCGGCTTTGGAACAGGCGCCGGCGAGCCGGAATGGCGCCTCCGGGGGAAGCGCGCCGGAACGGCCGAAAAACGGCGCCAGCAGCTGGAAGCAGGCCGGGCGAGTGGAATCGCTGCAGTAAGGGTCTTGCTGAAAGCTGAAAGCTGATGGCTGATAGCTTGCCGTCGGCCGTCGACTGGATTTTCGCCAACGGCCAAACAGCCAAGAGCCAACGGCCGCTTTTATGATCTACGACGTCAACATTGACGGGACCGCTTACCGCCTGGAGCTGGCGCGCGGGAAGTCTGGATGGGAGTGCCGCCTGAATGGTAGCGCAGTAGCGCTGGACGCGGTGCTGACGCGGGCCAATGTGCTCTCTATCGTGATTAACGGCACGGCGTATGAAGTGAAGCAGGAGCTGACGCCGCTGGACCTGCACGTTTGGGTGGGCAGCGCGCGTTACGCCGCCGAGGTGCGCGACCCGCGCTCCTTGCGCAGCCGCAGACAGGCCGCCGGCGCCGCCGATGGAATAGTAAAGCTGGTGGCGCCCATGCCGGGCAAAGTGGTGCGCCTGTTGTTATCGGAAAAGGCGGAAGTCGAGGCGGGCCAGGGGGTACTGGTGGTGGAGGCCATGAAGATGCAGAACGAGCTCAAGTCGCCCAAGAAGGGCGTGGTGCAGAAAATCCTGGCGGCTCCTGGCGCCGCGGTCAATGCAGGGGATGTGCTGGCCATCGTGGAGTAAGGCGTTTTCACCACAGAGACACCGAGGCACAGAGAAGATCGGGAGAATTGGGTCTAAGCCACCCGCAGCCTACGTGCGCCAAGTGGAAGATATCCCTCAGGGGATAAAGCCCGCGTCATTTTGAGTCGAGATTCGCATGGCTGAAGCCATGCGCTTCCACAGTGCTGCCGGCATCCTGGCTGGCAACGGAGAGCTGGCAACGGAGAGCTAACTGACCACTGGTTTCTGCTACTTTCCCGCCTGGCTCAGAATCTGTTCCGCGTAGTAGTTCTCCACCTTGGCCTGGTCGCGAATTTCTTCGTAAAATGCAGATTTCAGAAGCTGTTCGCGGCGGTCGCGCAGTTGCTCGCGGATGGCCTGCTGCACCCGCGGATCGTTGAGGTCGCGCTGCCCGGCGGGCTCCTTGGCAATCAGCTTTACGATGCGATAGCCAAAGAGCTGGCGCGTGGTCGGGTTGACGACAGGAATGATGGCGCTGTACTGGCCGGGCTTCAGCTTGGTAATGGCGTCGCGGGTGGCGGGGTCGGTGCCCTTCAGGGACGATTCCGGAGTAAAGCCCAGGTCGCCACCGTTGCCCGCGGTTTCCGGGTCCTCGGAATAGTTCATGGCCAGGGTGGCGAAGTCGTCGCCGCTGTCCAGCCGGTTCAACAGCATCTGAATTTTCTTGCGGGCTTCGGTTTCGTTGCGCGCCTTGTCGTTTTTCAGATTGTGAACCTGCGGGTTGGGCGCGGTGGTGACCAGGATGTGCGCCAGGTGATACTGCGGCTCGATCAGGTTGAATTCGGCTTTGTGCGCGTTGTAGTAGCTGGTGATGTCCTGGTCGGTGATGTTGATTTTGGAGGTGATCTCTTTGTTGAGCACCTTGTCCACGGTCAGGCTGCGGCGCAGGTCGCGCTTGAAATCGTCGAGCGTGATTTTCTTGTCCTGCAGCCGCTTGTTGAACTCTTCCTGGGTGTAGGGAGCCTTGATCTCGTTCAGCCGGCGGTTGACCTCCTCGTCGGTGGCCAGCAGGCCCAGTTTTTCCGCGCGCTGCATGAGAATTTCGTCGTCAATGAGCTGGCGCAGTATGCTCAGGCGCAGGCTGGCGGCCTGCTCGCCTGCAGGCTGCCGAGGCGCGCCCGCGGTCTGGTTGTCGAAATACTTCTGCACCTCGGCGTGGGTGATGTCGCGGCCGTTCACCCGGGCCATCACGTCGGGACTGGCGCCCTTGCTCTTGCAAGCGGATAAAGCAAGCAGGGCGGCGGCGACCAGGAACGCCGCCAACACCTTGCGGAAGGCAGGCAAGTCGGTTCTCAAAGTTCCTCCACGGCGCAGCAGACAGAGATGAAGGACTGATGATTCGGCCCTGGCTGCTGCGGAAACGAAACGGCTGGAACGGCCCAACGACTGGAATGATCTCCTATTTTCCCGGGTGATCGGCAGCCGCCGGTTTGGGCGGAGCCGCGGCCGGCGCCGGCTGAGCGGGAGGTTGTACCCCTGCGTCCTGCAGAGCGCGATCAATGGTGGCGCGCAATTCCTGCGGCGGCACGGCCCCATCCAG
>JBLMXE010000463.1:0-15202 GCA_050257615.1 Chlamydiota bacterium
CCACCCTGGCGCTCACCAACGCCACCTTCCCCTATGTAATGAAGCTGGCGCAGATGGGCGTGACTAAGGCGATTAAGGCCGACAATGCCATCCGCGAAGGCGTGAACACCTTCCAGGGACACGTCACCTATCCCGCGGTGGCCCAGTCGCAGAATCGGGAAGTTAAGAATGTGATGGAGTTGCTGTAGGTCCTCGACCTACGTCCCTGGTCTAAGGGGGAACTTTGTGGCTCAGGCGCCCTCGCCCGCGAAAAGCCGCGTTCCTGCGTTACACTTTCTGCGAATCCTTTGGAGACATCGAGATGACCCCCGATCCCACCATCCAATTGCTGCGCCATACCGTAGCCACCCTTGCCTATCGCGGCGGCAAAGCGGTGCGTGGCGCGCCCGCCGAATTCCCGCGCTTCCAGGCGGCTGCGGGCACGCGCACGCCTGGCGAAATCCTGGCCCACATCGGCGACCTGCTGGACTGGGCCCTGGCTTTGGCAGACGGGAAGAATGTGTGGCACGACTCCAGGCAGTTGCCCTGGGAGCAGGAGGTAGCGCGCTTCCATCGCACGCTGGAGGCGTTCGACACGCGCCTGGCCTCCGGCCAGCCTCTGGGATTTTCAGCGGAAAAACTGTTTCAGGGCCCTATCGCTGACGCGCTCACCCACGTGGGCCAAATCGCCATGCTCCGCCGCATGTCAGGCGCTCCCATTCGCGGCGAAAACTACTTCCGTGCCGGGATCGAAGCCGGGCGCGTTAGCCAGGCCCAGGCCGCCGCCGTGCAAGAATTTGATTAACCCAGGAGTCCGCAGTCGGTAGTCAGCACGCGGCGGTGCGGGCGAGAGCTTGCCCTGATACTGCCGAAGGGCGCACACCCCAAAGGTCACCTCCCCCAAAAGCACAAAGGGCACGGCCAAAAGCCGTGCCCCAAATTCCGAACTGAAGAAAGTTTACTGCCGGAAGGAAGCCCCGGTGGAAGGCAAGTCGCGATCGGCGGCTCCACCCGCCACGGCGATCGGGGCGCTGGTCATCGCGGTTTCCGGATTGAGAAGTCCGTCTTTGCTGGGGCCCAGGCCTAGCGCAATCAAAGCGCGGGCATCGGGCACCATCTTGGTTTGCCAGCCATGATCCTCCTGGAAACGGGCCATGGCGTTGCGCGTGGACTGATCCCACACCCCGCTGGGCTGGCCCTGCAGGTAATTCTGCCGCACTAAAGCTTCCTGGATCGCGCGTGTGCGCTCGGCGTCAGGACGCTGCTGTCCGCGATATTTCCACGCCATCCTGCGACTGCGGCGGGAATAGCGACTGTGGCGCGTGTGCTTTGAAGCAACATGCCGGCCCGACTTATGAGCCGTGCGCGCATGCTTGGTGGCCGCCTGCTTGTGGACGGTCTTTTTGGTCTTGGCGGCGGCCAGCGTTGTCACCAGAACGAGCGCTGAAATGGTGGAAAGTATTTTCCGCGATCCGTTACCCCGCAAGCGATTCACCTCGAAAAGTTGTGATTCCAGTCAGCAGCAGCAGAGATGCCCGCCTGGAACAACCAATAACCCACGGGCCGGGGAAGCCGTCTAGGGCTGGCTGCCAGCATCATCGCCGATTTGACGCCGGCACGCCAGCAATCTTTCGGAACTTCCACAGGTTACGGAAGTGTACCACCCATGAATATGGTTCCACCCTGGGGACCAACCCCCCGGGGATGGACGAGGAAGACTACATCCTGCCCGCTCTTAAGTCCAGAGACAATGCGGTTGAAATCGTCCTCGTTGCTCACCTTTTGCTTATTTACTTCTAAGATAACATCCCCACGATTCAGGCCAACGTCATCGGCGAAGGAGCCTGGCTTGATGTCGGTGACCACCACTCCGCTGGTGCTGGTCAGACCGAGGCGGTCCGCCATGTCCTTGCTCAGGTCCTGAACGGTGACGCCCAGTTTACTCTGCGTGGGCTGCACCTCCTGCCCACCCTCTGGTTCTTCGCCCAGGCTGGCGCCGAACAGTTTCTGGCGGTCTCCCACTGTAACCGGTATGGTTGTTTTCTTGCCATTGCGAACCACGCCCAATTCCAGCTTGGTGCCGGGCTTGCGGCCGGCAATGTCGGCCACCAGTTCATCACCGTTTTTCACCGGTTTGCCGTCCACCGCCACTATGGTGTCTCCCACCTGTACGCCCGCCTTGGCCGCGGGACCGTTGGGGGCCACGCTGGAAATGGTGACACCCGAGGTGACGCCATAAACACGTGCGATGGCCGGGATGGCCTGCGCGTTGAAATATACGCCGATGGAGCCGCGTGTAACGCGATGCTCCGGCCCAATCAACTGGTCATACACGTGAATAACCGTGTTTGAGGGCAGGGCAAAGCCGACGCCCGCGTAGGCGTTGGTCTCGGTGAGAATGGCAGTATTGATACCAATCACCTCACCCGACATATTGACCAGCGGCCCGCCAGAGTTTCCGGGATTGATGGCGGCGTCGGTCTGGATGAAATTCTGGAATTGACGCGCGGGCACGATATTGCGCCCCACCGCGGAGACGATACCGGCGGTCACGGTCTCCTGCAGGCCGAAGGGGCTGCCAATGGCCAGCACCCAGTCGCCGGGAACCATGCCGTCGGAATTGCCCAGCTTGGCGGCAGGCAAAGCCCGGTTGATGTCAATCTTAATCACAGCCAAATCAGTTTCCTGGTCCGTGCCGATGACCTTGGCATCGTGGCTGACGCCCGGCGGATCATCTTTGAGCTTCACGCGGATGCGGTCCGCCTTCTCCACTACGTGGCGGTTGGTCACAATGTAGCCCTTGGAATCCACAATCACGCCCGAACCCAGGGAGCGCTCTCGCATCTCCGGACTGCCAAACGTGCCCGGCCCTTGACCCCCCTGTCCGCCCTGCCCGCCAAAGAAGCGGTCAAAAAAATCCTGGAAAGGATTCTGGTCGTCGCCACCGCCGCCGCCCGGAGGCCCGATGCGCCGGTGCGGATTCTTAATGGTGGTCTCGGTGTTGATGTTCACCACGCTGGGCTCGAGCTGCTTGGCGATGGTGGCGAACGCGTTCGACATCTGGCGCGGCGACGGCACCTGCAGTGGGGTGGCGTCGGCTGAGGAATTCTTGCTTTCCTGCCCTCTGACGCTGTAGGACACCACTGTGCCGATCAAAATTCCGACCGCCAGGGTTACTAGAATGGTTAAAGCGTAGGCCGGGCGATCCGCCCTCAGCCTTGCCCAAAACGAGCGGGCATTCATACGTTGCCTCCGGGAATGGTGCGCAAAAGAAGATTATACCTGCCGCTCTTAGGAGGTGAAAAACTCACGTAACCTTGCAAGACAAACCTCACCATGGCTTAGACGCAGAAAGGCTGTAATTCGTTATCGTGCCCGGGCGGCGAATGCATACTGACCAATAGTCCGGGCTCTGCGTCAAGAAGCGTCAATCCAGCTTCCCCGCCACCACGCCCAGGAAGATGCCCGTGTAAGCAGCAATTGCCCCCACGATTACCAGGGCCCCAAAGGCCAGCACCGTGAGCAGGTCAAACGTTTGCTGCACACAACAACGCATCAACTTCCACAATCCCCAGAGTTCCAGAAACATCAAGAGCGGCAGCATTAAAGCCGCCAGCGCGTAGGAATGTGGCAGACGTGGGGTCAGGACTAAGAAGGCCAAAGCCGGCAGGAAGGCGAGGGCGGGAGCGATGGCCAGCACGGCGCCGCGAAAAAACAGCTTCTCGCGCTGGCGCCAGGTCAATGGCGGAAACCACGTCACTTGGCGGCGAACACCGTCTTGCCTGCCACTACCGTGCGCAGCACCCGGGTGTGCAGAATCTGGGCCGCGGGAGCGCGGGTGATATCGCGGTCCAGCACCACAAAATCCGCCCACATGCCCGGCTGCAGCATGCCTTTGTCGTGCTCCGCAAACTGGGCGTAGGCGGAGCCGGTAGTGTAGGCGGCGATGGCCTGATCTATGGTCAGTTTCTCTTGCGGAAAATACTCCTGCGTCCCGGCTTCATTCTTGCGGGTGACGGCGGCGTAGAGGCCACGGAAGGGGGTGATCGGCTCCACCGGGTAATCGGTGCCGAAGGCCAGGCACACCCGGTTTTCCAGAAAGCTCTTCCAGGCATAGGAGTAGCGGGCGCGCTGCGGGCCCAGGCGCGCCAGCGCCCAGTTCATGTCAGTGAGCACGTGGTTGGGCTGCATGGAAGCGATTACGCCCAGTTCGCGAAATCGAGCGAACTGCCCGGGGTCGAGCACCTGGGCGTGCTCAATGCGCCAGCGGTGGTCCGGAGCGCGCACTGCCTGGGGCTGCCGCTCCTGCAGGTAGCGGTCAGCCTCAGCAAAGGCCTGCAGCGCCATTTCCACCCCCCGGTCGCCGATAGCGTGGAAGCCAACCTGGAACCCTGCCGCCGCGCGCTCATCCATCATGGCGTTAAGCTGAGCCTGATCAAGCCTGGGAATGCCCGAGTTTTTCGGGTCGTCGCTATAGGGGGCCATCAACGCGGCGGTGCGCGAACCCAGAGAGCCGTCCATGAAGCCTTTCAGCATGGCGGTCTGCAGCATGGGGTCGGACTGCGAATGATAGGCGCGGTGCTTTTGCAGGATGTCGAGAGAATTCACGAAGGGCAGCCACTCGGAGAGCCGCAAAGTGAGCTTGCCTTCGTTCTCCAATTCTTCGGCCACCAGGAAGTCGTCCCAATCGGAAAAGTCCTGGGCGGAGGTAATGCCCGACTGAGCGGCATCCTGCAACGCGATCTGCATGGCGCGGAGATGCTGCGAAGGAGTGGGCTTGGGTTCCTGGGCAATTACCAGTTCCATCGCCGGGTCTTCGCGCAGAATGCCGGTGGGCTCGCCGGCGGCATCGTGGTCAATCTTGCCGCCGGACGGATCGGGCGTGTTGCGGGTAATGCCGGCGGCGCGCAGGGCGGCGCTATTGACCACCGCGATGTGTCCATCCACGCGGGTGAAAAATGCCGGATGATCGCCGGTCACGGCGTCCAAGTCCTGGCGCGTGGGGAGTTTCCGGTCTGACCACAGCGTGTGATCCCAACCGCGGCCGCGAATCCACTCGCCCGGCTGGGCTGATTTGACCCGCTCCGCGATGCGCGCTTGCATCTCCTGGAGCGAGCGAGTGCCGGTGAGGTCTACGTTCATCTTCCCGAACCCGGCGGAAGCCAGATGGGTGTGGGCATCGTTGAAGCCAGGCATCACAAAGCGCCCACCCAGGTCCACCACCTGCGTGCCTTTGCCCTTCAGCTTTGAGATTTCCCCATCGGAGCCCACGGCCACAACGCGCCCGTCACGCACTGCTATAGCCTGAGCGCGCGGTTTGACCTCCACGTAGGGCGGCGAAAACGTCTGCACCGCTCCGGTGTAGATGTTGCCATGGAGGTAAATCGCGTCTGGGGGCAGGGATTGAGTTTGAGCAGCCATCGCTGTAATTAGAAACAGAACAGAAACCGCTGCTTTCATGCCGCCACTCCGGTGAGCGCTAGTGCGGACAGCAGAATTCTTTTCAGGGCCAGTTCGCGGCCGGCGCAGTCAAACCACTCCTGCAGGGTGTGGGCGCCGCCGCCCGCGCCGCCGCCGCCGATGGCCACCGCCTCGCGCCCAAGCGACAGGGGAATATTGGCGTCCGTGGAAGCGCGCTGCACCTGGGAAGGATTGCCCAAGTGCGAATCCACGGCGCGCAGCACACGCAGGATGCGGGCGTTGGAATCCAGTTCGCCCGCTGGACGGCTGCCGATCACCGTGGCCTCGTTGGTCAGCGCGCCGGGGCGTGCCTTGCTGGAATCCGCCATGACTGCCTGGTCCAGGGCCACGCGCAACGCCATCTCCAGGCGGTCAATTTCCGCCGCCGAAGTGGAGCGCAGGTCCACCCGCATGCTGGCCGATTCCGGAATGGAGTTGACCGAGGTGCCGCCGCGGATCACGCCGATGTTGAAGGTGGTCTTGGGCACGGCCGCCACCCGCACCTGGGTGAAGCGCTCGATGGCGCGGGCCAGCACGATGATGGGATTGGGGGTGCCGAAGTCGCTCCAGGAGTGGCCGCCGGGACCGCGCACTACAATTTCGAAACGGCGGCTGCCCAGGGCTTCGGCCACGATGGAATCCGAGCCCGCGCCGTCCAGCACCAGTGTGGCGGCAATGGCTTCCGACCAGTGCGGGTCGGAAAAAATGTGGCGCATGCCGCGCAGGTCGCCTTCGCCCTCCTCGCCCACATTGCCGATGAAAACCAGCGGGCCCAGATGACGGATGCCGGAATCCTGCAACGCGCCGACGGTGGCCAGCAGGGCGGCCACTCCCGCGCCGTTATCGGAAATGCCGGGACCGTAGAGGCGGCTGCCTTCGCGGCGCGGACGCAGCACCGTGCCCGCGGGAAAAACGGTATCAATGTGGGCGCTGATGGCCAGGAAGCGGTTGCTGGGCTCCAAGCCGCGGCGAATGCCAAAGACATTGCCTACTTCGTCGAGGTGAACGTCTTCCAGCCCCAGTTCGCGGAAGCGCTCGGCCAGCCAGGCGGCGCGCTCACCCTCGCCGAAGGGTGGTGCGGGAATGCCCGCCAGCCGCATCTGCCAGTCGGCGATTTGCGGCTCCTGGGAGGCAAACCAGCGGAAGGCGGGTTGGACCTGGGGCAGGGCAGCCAGGCGCCCGATCTCCTGGATGGAGGGCGCAGCTTCTACCGTTGCCGGGCGTGAACCGGGTGCCATGCGGGCGAAGCTTCATATTACAACGCCGCCGCGGCGACGACACTCAGGTTCGAAGCAGGCACAACTAGCCCAGGGTGCTCGGCCCGCTGCGGGGCTGATGTGGTTGAGGGGTATGGCGGGGCCTGGAGTCTGCAACTGACCACTGACAACTGGGCGCTAATTCTGAGAACTGAGAACTGAGAACCGAGAACCGAGAACTGCTCCCTACACGCCCAGCTTCTTCACTTCCTCGTTGTAGTACTTGCGGTACAGGATGTCCCACTCCTGCGAACCTTCCAGGATGGTGCGCTTCTGGTTTTCGATCTTCTGGCGGGCGGTGGCATCAATCTTGGCCTCCTGGTTGAGCAGTTCTTCCAGGATGCGGCGGGTTTCCAGGCGAATGGTGTTGCGGTCCTCCACGAACTCAACTTCATCCATGCCGGCCAGCGCGTCGGTGACTGAATGTGCCAACTTGTTCACTTTGTCGCGGCTCAGTCTCACAGTACCGCCTTGTATTTGCGCACCAGTTCGCCCTTTACCTTCTTGAACATTTCCTGGTAGTTGGCCCCGGTTTTGTGCATCTCGTCGGCGTAGGTGTCAAGGATGATCCGCACCTCGTCGTTGATGCGGTCCTCCAGGCCCAGTTCTTCCAATAGCGCGGCATGCACCTTCTCGGTGACGGCTGGCACTTTCTCCGTCTCGATGAACTGACCGGATATCAGTTTCTTGGTGAGTTCGCGAGCCAGGTAGCTCACATATTCTTTCGACAGGACCATGATGCGGAAAACGCGCTTAGCGCAAGTTTTGAGTTTAACATAAGGGCAGCTGCTGGCTTCTAGCTCCTAGCTTGTACCTTGCCGGGCCAACCGAGTTGTATGCGCAAGATCGGAGCGTGAGAGGCAATTCCGGCCGGTTCTGTTGCGGCCAGGAGCCGTGGTTGGCAGCTACAAGCTAGGCGCTAGAAGCTAGTAGCTGTCTGGGTCTAGAATGCTTACTTGCCGAATCCACACAAAAGCTACGCCATGGGCGACGACCTGACCAGTCTCAAAGACGACATGACTGCCTTCATCGAGGGCCACGGTATGCGCCGCCTTCCTGCCTACGTGGATTACGATCAGGTGCAGGCGGTGATGTGGAAGGACGCGGGTAATCCCGACGCCTGGAAAGATTTTGTGGAGCTGGCCAAGGCGGCGGGCGCAACCTTCCTCACCATGGATGACTGGGTGCTGGAGAGGGAAGAACTCGATGAACTGATGGAACGGGTGCGAAACGCCCACTACACCAACGACGAGGACATAGAAGAGGTTCGCCTGCTCCGCGCCTATGTGGCCAAGACCGGCTTCATCCAGCTAGGCTGGGCTTACCAGGGCACTGTGTTCCTCTACGAAGCCTCCACGCAATGGTATGAACGCTACCAGCGCATCGTCGAGCTGCTGGATGATTTTGGCGGCATCACCATGGACGAATCCGACCAGGAAGACGAGCACTGAGCCGTGCGCTGGAATCTCCGTTCCGCCAATGGAATGGAAGTGCAGCGGCTGGCAACTGAGACCGGCATTTCGCCCACCCTGGCCCGCCTGCTATTGATGCGCGGTGTGGAGAGCGCGGAGGCTGCGGAGCGATTCCTTTTGCCTGCCCTCACCCACCTGCACTCGCCTTACGCCATGAGCGGCATGGCCGCCGCAGTCGACCGCCTGCGCGCCGCCCTGGAGCGCAAGGAGAAAATCCTCATTTACGGCGATTACGACGTGGATGGCACCACTGCCATCGTCATTCTCGTGACCGCTATTCGCCTGTGCGGCGGCGAAGCCGATTTCCACGTGCCCCACCGCATCCGCGAAGGCTACGGCATGAAGGACGACGTGATCGAGCGCGCCGCTGCCGAGGGCGTGCGCCTGATTGTCAGCGTGGATACGGGCATTCGCGCTTTCGACGCCGCCCAGACCGCCCGCCGCGCCGGCGTGGACCTGATCGTCACCGACCATCACCTGCCCCACGAGGCCGGCGTTCCCGACGCCCTGGTGGTGCTCAACCCCAATCAGCCTGGCTGCCAGTATCCCTGCAAAGATTTGTGCGGAGCGGGCGTGGCTTTCAAGCTGGCGCACGCGCTGATGGAGAAGGCGCTGCCCGATGGGCGCAAGCTGCAGCCGCTGCTGGAGTCGTTTCTCAAGCCGCTGGCCATCGCCACCATCGCCGACGCCGTGCCCCTGGTGGATGAAAACCGGGTGTTTGCCAGTTTGGGCCTGGCCGGGCTGCGTTCGCCGGTGAACGTGGGGCTCAAGGCCTTGCTGGAAGTCGCGCAATTGGATGGCTCGCGGCCGCTCACCAGCACCGATGTTGCTTTTCGCCTGGCCCCGCGCCTCAACGCTGCCGGGCGCATGGACGTGGCCCGCGACGTCATCGAGTTGTTCACGGTGAGGGACATGAGCCGGGCGCGCGAAATCGCCGAGCGCCTGAATCTCCTGAACGCCGAGCGCCAGGCGGAAGAGGCGCGCATCGTGGAGGAAATCTGCCGCACCCTGGATGACTCGCCGGAGCGGCGCGAGGCCTACTGCATCGCCGTGGACGGCGAAAATTGGCATCGCGGCGTCATCGGCATCGCCGCCACCCGCGTGGTCGAGCGCTATTGCCGCCCGGCACTGGTCATCTCCCGCCTGGGCGACGAAGCCCACGGCTCCGGCCGCTCCATTCCCGCGTTTCATTTGCTGAATGCGTTGGAATCCTGCCAGGACCTCTTCAGCCGCTATGGCGGCCACGCCCACGCAGTCGGCTTCGCCCTGCCCGCCGAACGGGTGCCTCAGTTGCGCTCGGCCATGGACTCTTATGCGCGCACCCAGCTAACCCCCGCGGATTTCGAGCCCCTCCTCGATCTCGACTCCGAGTTGGCGCTTGCGCAGGTCACACCCGAGCTCTTTGATGCGCTCTGCCGGATGGAACCGTTCGGCTTGGGGAACCCGGAACCCAAATTTGTTGCCCGCAAGGTGCGCGTGCTCTTGCCGCCGCGCGTACTGAAAGACAAGCACATCAAGATGAAACTGGCGGTCGAGCAGGAGGGGCGCAAGTTCGCCCCCGGCATTCCCGCCCTGGGCTGGGGCATGGCCGAACGCTTCCGCCAGCAGCAGGTGCTGGCGGGCGACGTGCTCGACGTGGCTTTTACCCTGGAGCACAATGACCACCCCGAGTTCGGAGGACTGGAGCTGCGCTTGTGTGATGTGGTGCGCGTGGGCGGGGTACGAAGCGTGGCCGCCGCCAGCAACAGCGAGAAAGCCTAGCTGCCTTCCACCCCTGTTACACTGCATCTAAACAGGTCAAAAGCTCAGCATTGCAGGCAGCTTGCCTGCCGGGTGACCAACCCAGGAGGCTAGCCAGCTATCTAGCTGAATTATGCCCCTGTCCATTACCCGCTTACGCTACTGGTTTGCCGGTGCCGCCATCTTCCTGGTGGCGGTGGTCGCCGGCTTCTACCTGTACGCACGCTGGCAGTCGGGGCAAGTGGTGCACGTTCTGCCCAAGCCCCTGGGCATCACCATTAAGCAAACCACACAAGGCTTCGCCCTTTCCAAGTCGGAGGGCGGGCGCACGCTGTTCACGGTGCGGGCTTCGCGTGCGGTGCAGTTCAAGGCCGGGGGAAGGGCCATGCTGCACGATGTAACCATCGTGGTTTACGGCAAACAGTCCAACCGCTTTGACCAGATTTACGGCAAGCAGTTCGAATACAACCCCAACTCCGGCGACGTGATTGGCATCGGCGCCGTGCATATGGATTTGCAGAGCAACGCCCAGGGTCCGTCCCGGCCCGATCAGGCGGCACCCGAAGTGGTAAAGAACCCCGTTCACATTGATACCAGCAACCTGACCTTCAACCAGAAAACGGGAAACGCCGCCACCCCGGCTCTGGTGCGCTTCCTTATGCCGCAGGCCACTGGTTCGGCTGTGGGCGCCACCTATAACGCCAAGGACAATTCCCTGACCATGAATTCGCAGGTGGAGCTGACCACCACAGGCGATGATCCCATGCACATCGTCGCCGCTCATGCGGTCATGGCTAAGGTTCCGCGGCAAATCGTGATGACACAGCCCCAGGTGACGCGCAGCGATGAACACTTTTCCGCCGACCAGGGCACCATTTTCCTGCGCCCCGACAACACCGCCTACCGCCTGCTGGCCGTGGGCAATTTACATGCGGACACCATCAGCGATGCCCCCACCCACCTGCAGGCGGCGCAAGGCGACTTTCAGATTGGACCCCGCAATCAGGTGCAAACTGGCCTGCTTTCCGGTGAGGTTCACGTGCAAGCCACAGGGAAGCAACCGGCGGAAGCCCAGGCCCGCCGCGCCTACTTGCGTTTTGGACCCAACAATGTTCTCCAGCACATCCATGCCGTGGGTGCGGTGCGGATGGTCCAGCATCGCGCTCCTTCGCCGGATGGAGAGCCGCAGGAGACCGAGTTGGATGCCGATGCTGTGGATTTCAGTCTGAAGCCGGGCAGCATCCTGGACCATGCCGATACCTCCGGCCAGGCTCAGATCGTCATTCTCTCTGCTAACAATCAGCCGAGCCAGCCCACCGCGCATCCGCGCCCCAAGGCCGCAGGTCCGGTTCGTACCACGGTGACAGCTCGGACTTTTCACGCCACCTTCACCGCGCAGAATCGCATGAAGACGCTGCACGGCGCGCCCGACGCGAAGATTGTTTCCCTCACGCCGGGTGATCCGCAGCGGGTCAGCACCAGCCGCGTGCTCGACGTGGCCTTCGCTCCTGACGGCCAGGTCAGCAGCCTGGTGCAGACCGGCCACGTGCACTACACCGAGGACCAGCGCGAAGCGTGGGCGCAAAACGCCGCGTACAACCCCGCCAACAGCAACCTTATGCTCACTGGTTCGCCTCGCGTGGTGGATGGCGGCACCACCACCACTGGCGATACCATTCGCATGGTGCGCTCGACCGGACTAGCCTTCGCCCAGGGCAAAGTGAAGTCCACTTACAGCGACCTGAAGCCCGATCCTTCCGGCGCCATGCTGGCTGGCTCTGATCCCATTCACGTCACCTCCGCCAGCATGACGGCCAACCGCAATACGGGTGTTGCCGTTTATACAGGCAGGGCGCGGCTTTGGCAGAGTGGCAACATCGTACAGGCCCCTGCCATCACCTTTAACCGCAATGACCGTAGCGTGCATGCGCAGGCTGATGCCCAGCACCGCGTCGCCACCCTGTTCGTGCAGACCGATGCCAGCGGGAAGGTTACTCCGGTCAACGTGGCCTCCGACCAGCTCAGCTATCTTGATCAAATCCGGCAGGCGCGTTTTGTGGGCAATGTGATAGCGAGAATGACGGATGGCACTCTGAACGCCGATCAGGCTACCATTTATCTGCTGCCTCGCCAGCAGCCGCCCGGCGTCAAAGCGCCTGCCAACCAGCCCAGCGCCAGCCATTTGGATCATATTGTGGCGGACGGACACGTAGTGCTGACGCAGCCCACGCGCCACGGCCAGGGAGATCATCTGGTGTACACGGCGGCGGATGGCAAGTACATTTTGAGCGGCGGATCGCCGAGCATTTTTGATGCCGAACGCGGCACCGTGCAGGGCAATTCGTTGACTTTCTATAATCGCGATGATAGGGTGCTGGTCGAAAGCGCACCTTCTCCTCCCATCGCTCAGTCACGAGTGGCGAAGTAAATGCATACACTCTCCACCCAGGAAGTCTGTAAATCCTATCGCGGCCGGCGAGTCGTCAACGGCGTCAGCCTCAATATCGAGCAAGGCGAGGTGGTGGGACTGCTGGGCCCCAACGGCGCCGGTAAGACCACAACCTTTTACATGGTCGTGGGCCTGACCCCGCCCGATGAAGGCCGCGTGCTCATGGATGGGGAAGAGATCACCCGCGTGCCTATGTATCTGCGGGCGCGCCATTACGGCATCAGCTACCTGCCCCAGGAAGCGTCAGTTTTTCGCAAGCTGACGGTGGAAGAGAACATTCTGGCGGTACTGGAAGCCCAGCCCATGTCCTGGCACGAGCGCCGGGAAAAAACGGAACGCCTGATCGAACAGTTGGGCCTGGGCGTGATCCGCAAGAACAAGGGCTACGCCCTCTCCGGGGGCGAGCGCCGGAGGGTGGAGATCGCCCGCAGCCTCTGCATTTCGCCCAGCTTCATCCTGCTGGACGAGCCCTTTTCCGGCATTGACCCCATCGCAGTGCTCGACCTGCAGAAGATCATTTTTGACCTCAAATCCAGCGGCATCGGCATTCTGGTTACCGACCACAACGTGCGCGAGACCCTCTCCGTCACCGACCGCGCTTACATCATCAACGAAGGCCGCATCTTCCGCACCGGCACCCCCGAGCAACTGGGCAGCGACCCCGAAGTACGCCGGGTGTACCTCGGGGAGAGTTTTTCGCTGGTGTAGGTTGGTCTGACGGCAGGCCGTCGCTACTCGGAGTTACATCTGAGTTAACACGGGAGCCGCTGAAAGTGGAAAGTGCCCACCGGTCGTTTCTTATCATATTGAAAAGTAAGGGTTACGTAGGTCACGCATTTTGCTTGCCAACCTCTTGGGTGGGAGCCTCGAATGGGTGTAATCTGAAATCAGCCGAAATTGGGCCGCTATGGTCTTACTCCAGCCAAAACTGAACCTGAAGGTCGCGCAGAAGCAGATTCTGACGCCCGGCCTGGTGCAGATGGTCAGCGTGCTTGCGCTCAATAAGCTTGAGCTCAAGGACATGATCAACGCCGAGATCGTGGAGAACCCGGTGCTGGAGGAACTGGATTCCACCGTTCCCCTGCTTGATGAGGTAGCGAGCCGGGAAGAGGAGCGCGACCGGGTGGCCGCCGCCGACGAACCCATTGTGCAGGCGGAGAAGAAGGATCCCTTCGACGAGATAGATTTTGGCTCGTTTTTTCAGGACTATCTTGACCCCGGGTACCGCAGCCAGAGCGAAATGGAGTCGGTAGAGAAGCCGTCATTCGAGAACTTCCTCTCCCGGCCCTCGACTCTTACCGACCACCTGATGTGGCAGCTGGGGTCCCTGGCGGTGCGCCCCGAAGTGGCGGCTGCTGCCGAGCTGGTTATCGGCAATCTGAATGAAGACGGTTACCTGATCGCCACGGACGAGGAATTACTGTCGGCTGCGCGCTTTCCTGGCGCCGGTTCTGCTGCTCCGTCGCGAAATGGGGCCACCGGTTCGACGCCGGGTGGGGAAGATACTGTCGCGGCCCTGGCGGCTTCGGCGGCGGAACAGGGGCCTGATGCGCCTGAGGCGGCCGGCGTGGCAGACGAATCCGCACCGGACCAACCGGCAGAAGCTGCTACCACGACCGCGGTGGTCGAGCCCATGGAAAATCACCGCGCGCCGCTTTTTGACCCCGCCGCTCTGAAGGAAGCCATTGAAGTGGTGCAGCACCTCGACCCCGTGGGCGTGGCCAGCCGCGATCTGCGCGAATGTCTGCTGGTGCAGCTTGCACATCAGGCGCAGGATCAGAAACAGCTCAAGAATGGCGAGTCAGCGGCCGCTTCCCAGCTGCTTTCCGATGCTGTCGCTATCGTGGACAAGCACCTGCGCGAAGTGCAGGGCAAGCAGTACAGGGAAATTGGACGAGCGATCGGGCGGCCGCTGGAAGCGGTGATGCAGGCGGTGGACCTCATCAAGACACTCGACCCGCGGCCGGGGCAGCGCTATAACAAAACCGAGCCGCGGCTGATCGAGCCCGACGTGGCTTTTGTCAAGCAGGGGGACGAGTGGCTCGTCCTGATGAATGAAGACGACGTGCCGCAGCTCCGCCTCAACCCCGTCTATCGCCGCCTGCTGCAGCGCGACGCCGCGGAAAAGGACGTGCGCAACTATGTGAAGGAGCGCTACAAGTCCGCCATCCAGCTGATCAAGAACATCGAGCAGCGCAAACAGACCATCCTGAAAGTTTGTTACGCCATTATCGGCCGCCAGCGCGACTTCCTGGAAAGGGGCATAGACCATCTAAAGCCCATGATGATCAAGGAAGTGGCGGAGGAGATCGGGGTGCATCCCTCCACCGTCAGCCGCGCCGTAGCCAACAAGTACACGCACACACCCCAGGGCGTTTTCGAGCTCCGCTATTTCTTCAGCGAGAGCGTGAATGGCCCGGAGGGCGGCGCCACCTCGCTGCTCATCCTCAAACGCCGGGTCAAGAAGCTCATCGAGGAAGAAGACCCCGCCAGGCCGTTGACCGACGAGCAGATCACCCGCATCCTCCAGTCGCAGGGTATCCAGGTCACTCGCCGCACGGTCGCGAAATACCGGGAGGATATGCGCATCCCGAGTACCCACCAGCGCAGAGTGAAAAGCTAGTGCAGTAGCTGTTGCCCGGCAACTGTAGGTATTCCGATGAGGAGGGGCAGTCGATGAACGTGGAATACACTGGCAGACAGTTTGAAATCACTCCCCGCATCCGCGAAGAAGTAGAAACCGGCTTAACCAAACTGGCAAAAATCCTCGGCGATAATTTCAAGACCAAGGTCATTCTGACCGTGGAGAAGCACCGCCACCGGGCGGAAATCACCATCAATCCCCG
>JBLMXE010000464.1:0-22800 GCA_050257615.1 Chlamydiota bacterium
CGCATTGCGGTAATTTTTCTGACTCTTGTGATGGGTGTTGTTGTTGCTTGCTCCAAGCGGCCCAGCGACGACACTATCGCCGGAAATCTCCAGAACAAGATCGCTGCGGATCCAATCACCAAAGACTCCGCCATTGAGGCCGTAGTCAAAGATGGAAAAGTTACGCTGCGCGGAACAGCCAGGACCACGGCGGCGCAGCAAAAGGCTGAGGAATTTGCCCGCCTGGAGCCGGGAGTGGTGGGCATCGAAGATGTGACTGCCGTGGAAGGCGGAGCCGCGACCGGGCCTGCGCCCGTGTCGCCAGAGCCATCCCAGCCAGTGAGGGCCAGGCGAGCGGCGGCTCCAGCACCCGTGGAAAAACCCAGACCTCAACCCCTGGTGGTGCCGGCAGGCACAGTTCTAACGGTCAGATTGGGAGCGCCGCTTTCATCCAAGTCCAGTCAATCAGGTCAAAGCTTCCCGGCCACATTGGCGCAACCAGTGAGCGTTGGCGAAAGGCATGCCATACCTGCGGGAGCGCCTGCCACCGGCACCGTGGTCACAGCCAAGGCCAAAGGCAAGATCAAAGGATCAGGGCAGCTTGACCTGGCGCTGACCAGCATAACCGTACGGGGACGAACCTACCCCATCCAAACCCGGGTGCTGGAAAACACGGTGAAAGGTAAGGGCAAGCGAACCGCAGCCACGACGGGAGGCGGAGCGGCAGGAGGCGCGCTGATCGGCGGCCTGGCCGGGGGCGGCAAAGGAGCCGGCATTGGCGCGCTGGTGGGAGCGGGCGCAGGATTCGTGGGAGGAACGCTGACTGGGAACAAACAGATCGAAATCCCGGCCGAAGCCGCTCTCAGCTTCGAGCTGAGCGTTCCGCTGACCATTGGCCCGTCGGCTGAGTGATTGATTTGCGGTTGCCGTTGTTTTGAGAAGCTCGGACGACCACCCTGAAATTTTGTTTGTGAAACGATGCCTTGAGGTCATCCGGCGAGACAGAAAGTCACCCCTCGCTCCCATTTTGGGACTTATCCCCGCCGAGGTGTGAGCAATCTCACGTCGAATCAAGCCTGGAGCACGACAGAATGGTGTGTATGGCCCCCGTCGAGTAAGGAGGCAGTTATGACTCGGCACGTTGTGGCGCTATCCACCGCGGTGGTAATCCTGCTTGTTCTTGTGATGGCCGGCTGCGGCGACTCCTCCTCCGACGGCTCTATTTCTGTTTCTGTTTCCCCCGCGGCGGTTGAGCTGGGCGCCTCGGAAACGCAACAGTTTGCGGCCACGGTTACCAACACTTCCAATACGGCAGTCACGTGGAGCCTCAACTGCTCCGGAGGAGACTGCGGCGCCATTAATTCCGCCGGCCTGTACACTGCGCCGGCGCAGATTTCGGCGGAACTCACGGTGACTGTTACGGCAACCTCGCAGGCAGACTCGCGGGCGAACTCCACCGCTACTGTGAACCAGGCGCCGCTCTCGGTGCAGGTCTCTCCGCGATCGGTGATGACGATGACGCAGGGAGGGGTCCAAAGATTCACGGCCTCTGTCACCCGGCATTCCAATAAGAACGTGACCTGGAGCATGAGCGGGAAGGGATGCTCTGGCAGCGCCTGCGGAACGCTGAGCAACGTCACCACCAGCGCCGCCACCTACACTGCGCCCTCGGTTTTTGCTGCTCCGGCGACGGTGCTGGTGAC
Organism: Chlamydiota bacterium; assembly: GCA_050257615.1. Taxonomy (GTDB): domain Bacteria; phylum Acidobacteriota; class Terriglobia; order Terriglobales; family Acidobacteriaceae; genus JAICWP01. The sequence continues at coordinate 1,683 of JBLMXE010000464.1, forward strand.
GGTTACTCCAGCCGGTGACCCAAACCGGCCGCAAGCAATCAAACTCAACCTGATGCGTATGGCCGCGTCCTTGAACGGCCGTTACGCCTTCGTTTTTCGCACCTCCGACAGTTCGCTCTCCTTTGCCGCCAGCCTGGTGGCTGACGGGGTCGGTCATCTCAGCGGCACCGGGGACCTCATCACCGCTACCGCCACGTATCCCAGGCAGCCTTTTACCGGAACTTACACGCTGGGCGGCGACCATCGCGGCACCATGCATATCATCGGCGGGGGTGTGACGCTGGACCTGCGCTTTGTGATGATGTCGGGAAATTTCGGACGCTTGATGGATTTCAGCAGCGCCAGCGACGGCAGTGGCTGGTTCGAAAAGCAGAACGAGTCGGCATTCAGCACCGCCGCCCTGGCCGGCAGCCATGACTATCTGCTGGCGGGAGTTACCGGCAGCACCTTCATGTCGCGGGTAGGCGATCAGACGGTAACCTCGGCCTGCAAAATTCATGGCCACGAGGAAGTGAACGACGCCACCATGGCGATGTTCCCCGGCGGCTATGGATGGGACAACTTCGAGGCCGATTGCACGCTGGACACAGTTACGGGCCGCGGCACGCTGGCCACCACCTCCACTTACCTGCTGTACGTGCCCAAGATGGCGTCTTATGTGGTGGATGTTGGCCACGCGGTGATGGCGGCCGATCTCGGCAAACTTTCCATGCGCCTGAGCGGAGAAATGCAGGCGGTTGCCAGTTCGGCGCTGGGCGGGACTTACACGTGCTATGTCGTGACCTCCAACGGCTTGAGCGCGGGACGCCTGACGTTTACTTCGGGAACTGTCGCCAACACCTGGGCCATCACTGGAATCATGGATGAGGTTGACGACACCGCGGCGATGCCCGATCTCCCGGTGACCGGAGCGATCGCCGCTGACGGCACCACCACCGTGATCATAGGGAGCACGGCTTTGGAGGAGCCCAGAGTGTACGTGGTTTCCCCCGAGAGGCTTATCCTCACGGGCAACGGCTTTTACGGCGAAGCCTACTTGCAGGAGGGCGGGCCATTCTCCAGCAGCATGTTCCAGGGTGATTATGGGCTGCAGTTATTAGGGCAAGACGTGCATGCCATCGGAATGGCGCACCTGATGCCGCCCGCTATTACCGGTAAGGTTGACGTCTCGAACAACGGTGTTTTGACCAGCGACGCGGACATCAGCGGCTTTATGACGTTCCTCAGCGGCGACCGCGCGGATGTAACCCTGACCACCTTTGCGACCGGCACCCTGGAGTTTCGTGCCTACGTGATCTCGCCGGAAAAACTGCTGTTGGTTTCGAAAGTGCCAGGCCAGGTCACCATGGGTTGGGCGGAGGAGGTGGATTAAGATTGCCCTCCTCCGTGCCTCTGTGTCTCCGTGACCGACTCTCAGTTCACCGCGCCGGCGTAATCACAATGTTCCGAAAAGAGACATGGCCGGCCTCGCTGCCCTGCAGATAGATGGGCCCGGGTAGCGCCTCGTGGCTGTCCAGCGCTCCGCCGGTGATTCCGGGAATCTCCTTCTTGTCAATGATGGTGTGGCCGTTCTGCTCCACCGTGACCGTGCGCCCCACCAGCGTGATGTCGTAGCTCTGCCACACTCCTGGCTGGCGCGGCTGCTCCGGCGAGGGTTCCAGGAAGCCATAGATGCCGCCGGTACGCATGCTGGGCCCTTCCGGCACAGGATCGTTTTCGATCTGGAGTTCGTAGCGGCCGCGCAGGTAAACGCCGCTGTTAGCTCCCTTGGCGCAATTGAATTCCACGTGCAGCTTGAAATCCTGGAACTTGCGGTCGCTGATAATCTCCGCGCCGTGCTCCGGGCTCACCAGCGTTCCGTTTTCGACCGTCCACGCCTTGAGCTTGGGATCGCTCATGTGCCAGCCGCTCATATCCTTGCCGTCGAACAGCTGGATTGGCTTGCCCCACTTGGGCGGGCTGTTGCGTTTCAGGGACGGCGCGCGCACCCCCGTCCACTGCCAGGGCGTGCCGTCGGGGCCGGTCGTGGTGCCCACCAGGCGGTTGCCGGCGAGCTTGCCCACAAAAACCATGTCGTCTTTGCGTTCTTCTTCCTGTTTGGGAGAAACAAACGTGAGCTGCCCATTAGCGAACTCAACCTTGGGAAGCGGCCGCGCGTTACCCCAGCGGCTCACAAACAGAGCTTTGAGCTGGCCGCTTTGCTCCGTCAACTCCAGCCACGACGGGTACTCGCGTTGCGGCGTCTTCAAGGTCAGGTCCCAGCGCCCCAGGAGCGGTCGGAGCGAAGCGGCGGAGCTCTTGTTCTGGGAATTGGCCTGCACGCAAATGGTGAAGGTCAGGGTCAGCAGGAGGGTTACTGCGCGTTTTAGATTTGGCATTAGTTCCCCTTCAGGTACGCAATTGTAATTGATCGGCCCGGCGCAGGGGGTAAGCTATACTGCCCTGCATTTTTACTTCAAGACTTGACGGCAAAGGGGGACCATGGGGAAGCCAATCACGCGCAGGGAGCTGTTGGAGCAATCGTCACGGCTGATGGCGGGCGCAGTTGGACTGCCGCTACTGAGTGGGCAGGCAGCCGGGCAGGCTTCGCAAGAAGATTCGAAGCGCCTGAAAGTGGTGGTAGCGGGCGCGCACCCCGACGATCCCGAATCCGGCTGCGGCGGCACCATCGCCCTGTACTCTGGGCTTGGCCACGAGGTTACCATCATCTACCTGACGCGCGGCGAGGCGGGTATTCCTGGGAAATCGTCCAAGGAAGCCGCCGCCATCCGCACCGGGGAGGCGCAGAAGGCGTGCGCCATCCTGAAAGCCAAGCCGGTCTTTGCCGGGCAGATTGACGGCGACACCGAGATCAACCGCGCGCGCTACCAGGAGTTTGCCAAGGTTTTAGAGGCGGAACAGCCGGACCTTGTCTTCACCCACTGGCCCATTGACACGCATCGCGACCACCGCGCCACCTCCCTGCTGGTTTACGATGCCTGGCTGGCGGCGCACAAGAAATTTGATCTCTACTATTTTGAGGTAGAGCAGGGCACGCAAACTCAGGTGTTCCATCCCACCAACTACGTGGACATCACCAAGACCGCCGAGCGCAAGCGGGCTTCCTGTTTTGTGCATGCCAGCCAGCAGCCGGAAGACTGGTACCGGCTGCACGAGAAGATGAACATCTTCCGCGGAATGGAGGGCGGTTACCAACTGGCGGAGGCGTTCGTCCGCCATTGCCAGAACCGGCAGACGGGCGTGCCGGCGCTATGAGTGCGACGCACTGTTGCTTGTGAGCCCGGTCACTGCCGGCAGGGGCAGCAGGAGTTTGAATCTTCTTAACGTTTTCTCGAGGAGGTTCGCCCCCATGCCCACCGCCCTGGAGGATGTCCGCGAGTTCCTGGCGCGGCGTCGTATCGCCCTGGTCGGCCTGTCGCGCGACCCGAAGGATTTCAGCCGCCTGCTGTTTCGCGAGTTGTACCAGAGGGGCTATGACATGGTGCCCGTCAACCCCGCTGCGGCCGAATTGGAAGGCCGGCGCTGTTTCGCGCGCGTGCAGGAAATAAGCCCGCCCCCGGATGGCGTGCTGCTCATGACGGCGCCGCGCGAGACCGAACGCGTGGTCCGCGACTGCGCCCAGGCTGGGGTGCGGCGGGTCTGGATGCATCGCGGCGGCGGGCAGGGCGCGGTCAGCCAGGATGCGGCCGACTTCTGCCGTCAGCAGGGCATGCACCTGGTGGAGGGCTATTGCCCGCTCATGTTCCTTTCCCGGACGTCGTTGGTCCATCGCGTGCACGGGTTCATTCTGAGGCTGCTGAAGCGCTACCCGTGCGCCGAGTAACCACCGATCGCGTCACTCCCCGCGGCCCGGCCGGCCCTTTTGTGTGCTAATGTGCTTCTTTTCAGGAGTACCCGCCATGTACGCCAACGTATTCGATTTCTCCCAGATGCTGACCCGCTTGCAGGAACCCTACTTGGAATTTCTGCGCGTGCCTTCGCTGAGCGTCGGAATCTATGTGCTGGAAGCAGGGGCCACCGACCATCAGAAACCGCACCATGAGGATGAGGTGTACTACGTGGCCAGTGGCCGGGCCAAGATGCGGACCGAAACCGATGGAACGGTGAACACCTTTGATGTGGATCCAGGCACGATCATTTTTATTCCCGCCCGGATGCAACACCGGTTCTTCGACATCATTCAGCGGCTGGCGGTGCTGGTGTTTTTCGCCGGCCCGGAAGGCTCGAAAGCAGCGGCCGGCTCTTGAAACGGAAAAAATCTTGCTTCAATCCGGCGATTACGTAACCCGGAGTTCTCCAGGCTTGAGCGTCTGAGGCTCGCCAGCGTCTTTTGGATAGTTGGCCTGCCGATGAATCCGATCAAACCCTACAAACAGCAGGGCGATGAGCGCGAACACCAGCACGCTGCCCTCCGGTCCCACCGACCCGCCGGTCAGCCAGCCCGGCCCCTGGAAATGCGAGCTCAGCAGGTGCCCGGGCATGACCGTGCCGCTGTTGGGCACGGAATAAAGAAAGGTTTCGCCCCAATCGAACGACAGATGAAATCCGATGGCCAGCCACAGGTCGCCGGTGCGACGCACGGTCAGCGCCAGCCACAGCCCGATCAGCCCTGCGGCCAGACCGCCCACCCACTGCTCGCCCGCATTGCCCATGTGGATGGCGCCAAACAGGAACGACAAGAACAGAGCGGCCGGCCAGAATCCCATTCCGCTGCCAAGGGTAAACAGCGTGTAGCCGCGGAAGGTAAATTCCTCAAAAAATCCCACAAACAGGAAGAATACGCCCCAGAACACTCCCCACTTGAGCAGGTAATAGCCGTGCAACACGATTTTGCCGTAATCGAAGACGCCGGCGCTGTGCAGCGCCGCCATCAGCACGCTGATAGAAATGATGCCCCAGACCATCCCTTCCCAGAAGAGCCGCCCAAAAATTCCCCGTCCGGGCAGGCCGTAAATCCTTAGAGAACGCCTTTCAATCTTGCCCAGAATCAGGGCTGGTACGAGGGCGGTCAGAAACATTGCCACTTCCTGCGCCAGCATAGTCCAGGGATTGAATCCCGGGCGGCTCTCCCGCACCAACGACGACAGCAAGAAACCGAAAATGATGAAGCAGACTGTGCCCAGGGCCAGGTAAGCCAGGAAGCGCCAGCCTGCCCGCAACCCCTGTGCTCCGACAAAAATCTTCTGCCAGCGGGAGGCGGGCCGTGGCTCTCGTATTCCTTCGCTGCCGCCTGTCGGCAAGGGCGGGGAAACATGCGGATTGCCGGGTTCATCCATGCCGATTTTCAGAAGCGTGCTTCCACATGGTAAAACAATGACCTGTTCCGGATGGCGAGATTCTTCAGCCGCGAGCGCTTTGGGGCCCCCCAGCTGGCGGCGCTGCTCATGCTGGTCCTATTCGCGGCCCAATGCCTCTGGCTGATGGCCGCCAACCCCATGTCGCCCAGCGAAAGCGCCCTGCTGCAGCGCGGCTTGGCGCAGTGGCAGCAGGGTCACGTCAATCTGCAAGATCCCTATCGTTCCCCTCTCTACTACCTGCTGGCCTCCCTTCCCATCGCCAATTATCATGGCGCCGCTGACCCCACCGCCATGAGTCCCTGGCGCTGGCAGGTGCGTCTGCCCTGGCTCATCTTTGGTCTGCTGTTGGGAGCTTCCATCTGGTACGTGGCCCGCCGCCTTTACGGGAATGCGGGGGGTTACATCGCCCTAGCTCTGTACTGCTTTTCGCCCATGATGATCGCCCAGGCGGCCAGTTTCTATGTCCAACCCGAGGTGACTGCCGCCTGGGGGGCTTTCGGCGCTGTCTTCACCGCCATTGCCGTAGCCCATACCCTTTATGCCCCCCGCCAGGTGCTGTGGAATTGGCGGCGTATCGTGCTGTTGGGTCTATCCCTGGCTCTGGCCATCGGCTCCCAGTTCTCCCTGTGGGTTGTGCTGGCCATGGCGCTTGGTTTCCTGTTCTATCTGGCGCCGGGGCGGCGCGCCGCTGCTTTGGCCATCTTTGGCGCCAGCTGCGCGGTTGCCTTCGTGATCTTGTGGGCGGCCTATTCCTTCAGCTGGGGAGCGTTGGTCGCTGGTCTGCACCGCGCCACTTTCTGGGACGTTACCTGGGAGGCCTTGCGCGTGCCCTTTGGCTACAAGGACCTGCTGGTCCGCCTGGTGCGCACCAGCCCGGCCCTGGTCGTATTTGTTCCTGGGACGCTCATCACCTTCTTCGCGTGGCGCCGCGCCCGCTACTTCGGCAATGCTGCACCCCTCATAGTGGCCACGATTTTTCTCTTCTTCGGCCTGATCACCCCGCACCAGCCCGGCCAGGGTTTTGAGCTGGTGGCCATGCCGATCCTGTTTGTGTTTGTTGCCGGTGTGCTGGCCGATCTGCTGGAAAGCCGCCACCGCCAGGTTGTCGCCGGCATCGTAGTCGGCCTGCTCACGGCTTACATTGTCTGGAGCGTGATGTCGCTGGGCCGCATTGGCCGCCCATAGCCCGGAGCTCGAGGCACAGAAAACACACAACTTATGTTCTTTATGCGGGTTCAGCAATAAAAGCGGAGCCGGGAAGGGGTATTGGGCATCCCAAATAAGGGGTATGATTTAGCCATGCGGCGGCTCATGACGTTCGCGGCCGTAATTCTGGCAATGGCGCTTCTGGCGCCGATTTCGCCGGCCCAGGTTTCCAATTCGCCACAGGTGAAGAGCCCTGAGCCCGGACGTTCCCTGGGGCATGCCGGCGTCATGCCCAACCCGATTGGCGTCTCGCCGGTGCCGGCGCGTGCCTTTCCGACGCCTACTCCCATCGGCGTCCCGCCAACTTTGTCCTCTGCGAATGGCAATCATTTCGGTTCCGGCAGCGGTTTCCACCATCGCCACCATCGTCACAATAATTTCTTTGGCGGCGCTTATCCGGTTTATGTTCCGGTACCCGTCGTGGTGGATCCTTATTCGATGTACCAGGCCGCGCCCGAGCAGATGGACCAGGAACAAGACGACCAGGCGGTGGTTCCCGGGCCCACGGTTTTTGAGCGTCGCACGCCCAGTCAGGCGGCCGATGCTCCTGAAAACGCCGAGCCGGCGCCTGACGCGGCGGAACCAGCGTCGCCCCCGGGGGATGCCTCGCCTGCCCCGAGCCAGCCCGCTCAGCCCCAGGAGCCCAGCGTGCTGGTTTTTCGCGACGGCCACCAGCTTGAGGTTCAGAATTACGCCATCGTAGCCGACACTCTCTACGACTTCAGCCCCGGGCATCCGCGCAAAGTTCCACTTTCGCAGCTCGATCTTCGGGCTACGGTGAAAGCCAACGACGATCGCGGCGTGGATTTCACTCTGCCCGCCGCGCTCAAGGGCGAGGAGTAGTGGTTTAGAAGCGGCAGCGGCTTCAGAAGCAGAGGCTCTCTACCGGCGGAGGCACGGTCATGAAACATGCGATGCGGTCTCTGTTAACCCTGGTAGTTTTGTGCGCCACACCCGCGCTGTTGGGGCAGCGCATGGGAGGAGCAGGTCACCTGGGTGGAGGGCTCGGGCACGGCGGCTCCGGCTTCGCGCACGGGGGATCGGGGCGCGGTGGCTTCGGGCATGGCGGCTTCGGTTTTCATGGAAAGCCATTCCGTGGCGTAATTGGCGGCTATCCCCTTTACGGCCGCGGCCATGGTTTTTACAACAGTTCCTTCTATTCTCCTTATTGGAATGGCGGCATGTACTGGTGGGACGATGATTCTTATTCCGGCGATGGCCAGCAGGTCGTCGTGCAGCAGCCCCCGGCCCCGGTGGTAGTCCAGGCTGCGTCGGCGTCTCAACCCGTTCAAGAAGTGAAACCACCGTCTCCGCTGCTGATCGAGTTGCAGGGCGACCGTTTTGTGCGCCTGACCGGCAGCGATGTCAACCCGCCCCGGGCCGCTTCCGCAACCGCTCCGGTGACTGCCGCCCAACAGCATAATGAGCTTCCTCCTGCCGTCCTTATTTTTCGCGACGGACATCGCCAGGAAGTGGCCAGCTACTCCATCATCGGCCCCGCGCTTTATGCTGCTGGTTCCTACTGGACCAACGGCTACTGGACGCAGAAGATCCTGCTGGCCGACCTCAACCTCCCGGCTACATTCGAGGCCAACCAGCAGCGCGGAGTGAACTTTGTTCTGCCCTCTGCTCCCGACCAGGTGATCACCCGGCCCTGAGCTATTGATGAATGATGATTGAAGAATGACGAATGGCGGCTGAGACTTGCCGGCCAGGAGCGCGGCCGAACACCACAATTCTTCATTCTTCAATCTTCATTCATCGATTCGAGCAATTAGAATCACAGTTGATGAGCACGGAATGTACCCCCTGGGGTTCCGCTTTTCGTCTCGCAGCCTCGAAGAAGTGGCGTCGCCAGTCCGCAGCCATGGGAGGCGGCGTTACTCAGGCCATCGTGCAATTGGCTGCCGCCCAGCCCGGCATGCAGGTGCTTGATTTAGCTTGCGGAACCGGCGAGCCCGCCATCAGCCTGGCTTCCCAGGTGGCTTCCCACGGCCGGGTCGCGGCCATTGATATCAATGCGGAATTGCTGGAGGTGGCGCGCGGGAGGGCATTGCAAAAAAACCTCGGCAACGTCAGCTTCCAGCGCTCTGACGCTCACGCTTTGCCTTTCCGTGATGCCAGTTTCGATCTCGTCACCAGCCGCTTCGGGGTAATGTTTTTCGAGGACATTGGCGGCGCCCTTCGAGAGGCCCGCCGCGTCCTGCGTCCCGGAGGCCGCATCGCCCTGCTGGCTTGGGGACCGTTCGAGCAGCCCTACTTTCTGAGCACCGTCGCCGTGGTTCTGAGCCATGTAGCCGGACCCATGCTGCAGCCGGGCGCTCCCAATATGTTCCGCTTTTCCCAGCCGGGCTCGCTGAGCAAGGTCCTTCAGGAGGCGGACTTCGTTCACGTTGAAGAACGCACCGTGACTGTGCCCTGGAGCTGGCCAGGCACGCCGGAAGAAGTGTGGCAGTACTTTCGTGAAGTAACCGCGCCCTTTCGTCCCTTGTTTGCCGGCATCCCCCAGGAGAAGGCCCGGCAGGTAGACGCTGATGTTATGGCCGCCATCAGCCGCCACTACGACGGCCGGCAGGTCAATTTCACCGCCGACGTGGTGCTCGCCTCCGCCCAAAATAGCCTTCACCACGGAGGCACAGAGAAAAACGTGTTTCATTGATGATTTATGATTTTGGAATGACGAATGAAGTGAAGGCCTTTTGTTTGCCAAATTGTAGGAGTGAAATTCAAATCGTCAATCGAAGGTCCTGATTTGACACTTTTTCTCTGTGCCTCTGTGTCTCTGTGGTGAAATGGGTCAATGAAGATCAAGGTGGCATGGATCGGCAAGACCAAGGATCCTGCGATCAAATCGCTGACTGCGGAGTACATCAAACGTCTCTCCGCTTACGCCCAGCTCGAACCGCTGGCGGTGAATAGCGAGACCGCCCTGCTCAAGCTGGCGGCCAAAACTGCCAATCGTACGGCTTCTACCCTGGTGCTGCTCGACAGCCGCGGCCGGCAGTTCACTTCCGAGGAATTTGCCCGTTTTCTCGATGACCAGCAGAATCGCAGCCCGCAACCGCTGTTGTTGGGCGTGGGGCCGGCGGATGGCTTCAGCGATGAGGCCCGCAAGGCTGCGTCATCCCTGCTTTCACTGGGCAAGATGACCCTGCCTCACGAATTAGCCCGCGTGGTGCTTCTGGAACAGCTCTACCGGGCGTTCACCATTCTCAAAGGACACCCCTACCACTTGGGGCACTGAAAGGCTGCCTGGCCTCCTGGCTGTATGGCTGACTAGCTTCTCGCATTTAAGCTAGACGGCCAGGCGGCCGGTCAGCTATTTGCCCGCACGCGGACTGATGATCTCCCCCATTACATCAGCCCGCCCTTCCACCCGTTCCAGATGAGGAAAGCGCGGCCCGCCGTCGTACTTGACGGCATAGGTCTTATAGTAGCCGACGTTCTCCACCAGCAACTGCAGCGGCGAGGTGCGGGATTTTAGCGCTGTCAGCAGCGCTTCCGCCGACCATTTCCGACCGTTCACTGCCACCAGTTTCATTCCCGGAGCGATGCCGGCGGCCGCTGCCGCCATGCCTGGAATTACATCCACAATGGTGCCCTCTTCCTCTTTTTTCTCCTTACGCACGGTCATTCCCAGAGAATCGCTCAGGTCCACGCCGCGTGAAAACTTTTCCTCCGCCTGCAGCAATTCGTTAGGCGTGTCGTTATAAACCAGCCGCCAGCCTCCCTGTTCAATTCCGCCCAGCGGCGCCCGCTCCGACACAGCAAAGACGAGCGAGTGAAAGAAACCGCCCCAGTCGTAAGGCGCAACCTGGTTGAGCGCTGTGATTACATCGTGCAGGGTGTAAGGCTTCATCTGTGGCGGACCGCTGGGCGGGCCTTCGAAGGCGCGGCAGAAGTCGTCCAGCGACCGCCGGCCATGGGTCTGACGGCGGATGATGGTGTCAGCCTCCAGCCAGATAAGCTCGCTTTCGGGGTAAAAGTCGGCGCTGCGTCGCCACGACGTCCACTCCCGCGGCGCTTCATAGAGAATCTGCGCCGCCACCGCCGTGTCCTCCAGCGGCCGCCAGATGCGTCCGGCACGGTGATCCATGGCCGCTGCGGTCAAGGCCAGCTGTTCGCGAAATTGTGCTGGTGTGTAAAGGCCGGAGCGTGCCGTCAGCACTTCGCCCAGGTAGGTGGTCAGTCCTTCGTAGATCCACAGCAACTCGCCCTTCATGGGCTGCTGATAATCGGGCGTGGCCAGGCCCGCGGGACGCCGGTACTTGCCGTTCCAGGAATGGACAAATTCGTGCGGCAGCAATCCCGCCATCAGCAGACGCAGGTTGGGATCAATCAAGGTGCGCTCGGGCGCGCGGTCGTCGCTCGATTCGTGATGCTCCAGGCCGTTGGGCGGCTCCACATCGCTGAGCGTAAGCAGGAAGTGGTAATCGCGGTAATGATGCGCACCGAACAGCGCTTCGGCCTCAGCCATCAAGTGCGTGTAAGCGGCGACGGACTCCTGAGGAATGGCCAACGCAGCATCCGAATCGGCCGCTATATCGAGTTCCTGCGGCGGCGCGCCCAGCGTGGGTAGCGGCACCGCGCGGTAGTTCGCTCCCGCCAGCACCGGCGAGTCAATCAACGTGTTCAGCGGGGCGGGCGCGAACTCCACGGTCTCGCCTGACTGGCGGGCCACCGGCAGGGCCGTTCCGAACTTCCATCCTTCGGGCAATTGCAGCGTAGCCTTGTATGTGTAGTCCCGCACCGGCTTGCCCGCGGGATACAGGACTACCAGGTTCCAGTTCAGGATCATCAACTGGTCGGTGGAAGCCGGGTCAAAGCGCCCCGGCCCGCGGCTGGGCGTCACATAATCGAAACTAACCTCCAGCGCGCTTGCACCCGCCGGCACGTTCACATGAAACGCATACATATCTGCATCGTCGCGGCGCCAGGCGATGACCTGGCCGGCGGCGCTGAAACGCAACCCAACTACGTTGGCAATCGGCCCTGTAGGCCGGTGATTTCCCGGCAGCCACTTGGGGTAGTAGAGCGTAAGTGGCCCGGGTGAAACCGGGAAGCTTATCCGGGCGTGAAAAATCCGCCGCGGCGCTTCCCGCGCATCCACGTTGAGGGTGATGGGCGCATTCTGTGCCACGCTCACAATTGTCGCGAATAGCAATCCGGTCAGAAGGGCACAAGCAGATCGTCTGCGCATCGTGAGGCTTCCGCTGAAAGACCGCCCATGTTAGGCCGCATCCCGGAACCCGGTCAAACCGCATCTCGGCAAATTCCCACATTCGCATTTACAATCGGTTGTTGTCTTTGACTGGCCACCACTGGCCACTTCTTACAACTGGGAACTGACAACTGATGCCTGACGTTCGTCGCGGTCTCATTATCGTGAATACCGGCCCGGGCAAGGGCAAGACCACCGCCGCCATGGGCACGGCGTTGCGCGCCGTCGGTCAGGGCATGCGCGTGCTCATGCTGCAGTTCCTCAAGGGCTCATGGCACTACGGCGAGCTGGACGCAGTGAAGGCCTTCGGCGACCGTTTCGTCATGAAGCAAATGGGCCGCGGCTTCGTAAAAGTAGGCACGGAAAAGCCTGATCCCGAGGATGTTCGCCTGGTGGAGGAGGCCTGGGCGGAAGCCGCCCGTGCCATCCATTCGCGCGACTGGGATCTGGTGATTCTTGACGAAATCAACTACGCCATCAGCTACGGCATGCTCGACCCCACCAAGGTGGCGGAGGTCCTCAAGAACAAGCCGCTCATGGTGCATGTTATATTGACGGGCCGCAACGCCCATCCGACAATTGTCGAGTTGGCCGATACGGTTACCGAAATGCGCCAGGTCAAGCACGCCTACGAGAAAGGCGTGGAGGCGCAGCGGGGCATTGAGTACTGAAATTGACGATTTCTGATTGACGAGTGGTCCAGTGTGGTTGCATCGCTCGCATTTCAATCTGCAGTCTTCAATCGTCAATAACTGACAACTGAGAACTGACAACTGGTTCTTATGGCTTGGTTCAAGCGCGAAGGCGGGGAGCTGGACACTTCGGGCGAGAAAAAGGTTCGCACCGAAGGCTTGTGGGTGAAGTGTGACCAGTGCCGCCAGATCATCTGGAAAAAGGACCTGGCGGAGAATTTCAACGTCTGCCCCAAGTGCGATCGCCACTTCCGCATTGATGCGCGCACCCGCCTGGCGCAACTTCTCGACGATAATGCGTACGAGGTCGAAGACGACAACCTGGTTTCCACCGACCCGCTGAAGTTTGTGGACCTGAAGTCCTATCGCCAGCGGCTGCAGCAGGCGCAAGCGGACACGGACCTGAAAGATGCGGTCATCAACGCCAGCGGCAAGCTGGAAGGGCGGCCCGTCATCGTCAGCGCCATGGAGTACTCGTTCATTGGCGGCAGCATGGGCGCTGTGGTTGGCGAAGCCATTGCCCGCGCCGTCGAGCGCGCCACCGACAGCAAAACCCCGCTCGTTATCGTTTCCGCTTCCGGCGGCGCCCGCATGATGGAAGGTGTTGTCAGCCTTATGCAGCTGGCCAAAATCTCGGCTGCGCTGGCCCGCATGCATGAGGCCAAGGTGCCCTATATCTCTGTGCTTACCGACCCCACGACTGGCGGTGTGACCGCTTCGTACGCCATGCTCGGTGATTTGAATATCGCCGAACCCGGCGCGCTCATCGGCTTTGCCGGCCCGCGCGTGATCGAGCAGACCATTCGTCAAAAGCTGCCCGAGGGTTTCCAGCGCAGCGAATTCCTGCTGGAGCACGGCATGCTCGATGCCGTCGTCCACCGCCGTCAGCTCAAGCCCTACATCGCGCGCGCGCTGGCATTCATGGCGGTGGCTTAGCTGACTAGCTGTCTGGCTAACTGGCTATCTAGCTGGCTCCCACTTTCCTTGCTGAATTTGCCTGTGGAATACTTGTTGCCACGTTGCTCATCTGACGCACGGACTTGAGCTAGGCGAAGGGAAAGCGAGTCAGCCAGTCATCTAGCGAGCTAGTCAGCTACTTGTCTTACGACACCGCAGTTGCGAATCTGTACGCGCTCGGCCACGAACTGGCCCGCACGCCGTCGCACAAGTTCGACCTGGCTCACATGCGCGTGCTGCTGGCCGCGCTGGGTCATCCCGAACAGCGTTTTCCCTCCGTGCTCATCGCCGGCACCAATGGCAAAGGTTCTACCGCGGCCACGCTGGCCTCCATTTTGCGCGCCGCAGGATACTGCACCGCGCTCTATACCTCGCCACACCTGGTGCGCCTGAACCAACGCATCCGTATTGACGGCGAGGAGATTGCCGACCAGGATTTTGCCGCCATTCATGATCGCGTCGCGGAGATTGCCAATTCCCTGGTCGCTACGGGCGAACTCCCCTGGCATCCCAGCTTTTTTGAGATGTTGACCGCCATCGCCTTCGAGCATTTCGCCCAGATGAAGGTGGACATAGGCGTGCTTGAAGTCGGCATGGGCGGCCGCCTCGACGCCACCAATGTGGTTGAACCCCTGGTTTCGGTCATTACCGACATTTCTCTCGACCACCAGAAATTCCTCGGCAACACCATCGCTGAAATCGCGGGCGAAAAGGCCGGCATCATCCATCGTGGCGGCGTGGTAGTCACTTTGCCCCAGCACCCTGCCGCCAGCGATGTGATTGGCAACGCCGTGCTGGAGCGCGGAGCACGTGCCGTCAGCGCCGTCCCTTACGTTCCTCCTGTTTCCCCCGCTGCCGATGCGCACGGCATTGGACATGCTCGCCGGTGCGATGGCGACAGTGCCTGGCCCACCGTGGAAACACACAGTTTCAGGAACGGCGAGCCTGCTCGCGCAACCGTGGAAGCGCACGGCTTCAGCCGTGCGAATAAGGCTTCAGAAGAGGAAGGGGCTTTAGCCCCTGTGCCCCGCACTTCCTACCCCCTGGAAATCATGGGTCAGGAGATCAGAGTAAAATCTCCGCTCATCGGCCGCCATCAATACCGCAATATCGCCCTCGCCATCGCCACTGCCGTCGAACTCAATTCCATTCGCGTGGGGACAGCCGCCCCCGCATCAGCCGGTGTGAGGACGGCCGCCCCCGGCTGTCCGGGCAAGCGCAGCTCGCCAACGCCTTTCCGGATCACTCCTGCCGCCATCGCTCAAGGCATTCGAGAAACTCACTGGCCAGGCCGCTTCCAGATCATTCCCGCTCACGATCCCTGGCCCGAGTTCGTCCTCGACGTGGCCCACAATCCCGCCGGCGCCTGGGCCCTGCGCTCCGCTCTTTCGCAGCATTATGCCGACCGCCCACTTGCCATCGTCTTTGGTGCAATGCGCGACAAAGCCATTGCCGAGATCGCCGAAATACTTTTCCCCATGGCCGAACACGTGGTTGCCACGCGCGCTGACAATCCCCGCTCTGCTACGCCGGAAGAGATTCGCGATGCCGCCGCCCGCACGGGCGCGGAGGTTCTTTGCGCAACCAACGTTCCCGCCGCCCTAGCCCAGGCCCGCTCCCTCGCAGGTTCCCAGGGGTTGGTGGTGATCACCGGTTCGATTTACATTGTGGGGGAGGCGATGCGCGAACTGGGGCTTCGCGCCTGAATCTTGGACACGAATTCCAACCAGCAGCTTGCAGCTGAAGCCGTTGTGGCGCGGGCGTCCTCGCCCGCGAGGCATCTGCTCAGCCGTCTCCGCTCTTACCTGATCTTCGACCCCCTCATCTGGTGCTACACCGTTGTTCTGGCCATTTCCTCGCTGCTGTCATCGTTCATTGACCGCGACGGCCGCATGCAGCACGCCCATGCGCGCCTGTGGTCATGGCTCATTTTGAAGACCAGCCTGTCTCCGCTCACGGTGCGCGGCCTGGACCGCATTGACACGGCCAAGCCGCACCTCTACGCCGTCAACCACGCCTCAGCCATGGACATCCCCGTGCTCTACGTGGGGCTGCCCTTCCAGTTCCGCGTCGTGGCCAAAAAGGAACTGTTCCGTTACCCGTTTATGGGCTGGCACCTGAGCCGCTCCGGGCAGGTGCGCATTGACCAGCAGAATCCGGCAAAATCCATCAGCATGCTGAAGTCGGCGGTCAAGACGCTGCAGTCCGGCATGCCCCTGGTCATCTTTCCCGAAGGCGGGCGCACTCCCACCGGTCAGGTTAAGGAATTTCTCGCGGGCGCGTTCTTTCTGGCCATCAAAGCGCAGGTGGACATCGTGCCCATGGCCATCGTCGGCACCTATGAAATGCTCAAGATGAACACCTTCCACATCAAGCCGCGCCCGCTGGAGTTGCTGCTCGGCGAACCCATTCCCACCTCCGGCCTTACCCTGCGCGACATGGAAGCGCTCTCCGCCCGGGTGAAGTCGGCCATCGAAGATCTCTACTACTCCCGCTCCACTGTTCCGGACCCTCGGCGGTGAATTGCTAAACACGTGGGCGTGCGGCCGGGCGGAGTCTCGCCTCGCTCGCCCGGACAGCCGGGGGCGGCTGCCCCTACAAGAAACCCTCCTGCACACATGCTAAACTCAATATTTCAGACCACATCCGCTTTTTCCCATGGCCGAGACCATCAAAATCAAACTGCCCGACGGCAGCGTCAAGGACGAGCCCAAGGGCGCGACCGCGTTCGACGTGGCCAACCAGATCAGCCCGCGCCTGGCCTCGGCGGCGCTGGTGGCCAAGTCCAACGGCGACCTGATTGACCTGACCAGGCCGCTGGAAAAAGACACCGACCTGCGCATCCTCACCGAAAAAGACCAGGAAGCGCTGCAGGTTTACCGCCACTCCACTGCCCACCTCATGGCCGCCGCCGTGCTCGAGCTCTTCCCCGAAACCAAGCTCGGCCACGGACCTGCCACCGACACCGGCTTCTTCTACGATTTCTACCGGCCTACTCCGTTTACGCCGGAGGACCTGGAAAAAATCGAAAAGAAAATGCAGGAAATCGTGCAGCGCGATGAGCCTTACGCACGCGAGTGGCTACCCCATGACCAGGGCCTGGCGCAGTTTCGCCAGGAAGGCGACTTCATGAAGTGCCACTTCATCGAGCAGTTCACTAAGCCCGATGAAAAGATTTCCATCTACCGCACCGGCAAATTCACCGACTTTTGCCGCGGCCCGCACCTCCCGTCTACCGGAAAGATCAAGGCTTTCAAGCTGCTGAACATCGCCGGCGCCTACTGGCTGGGCGACGAGAAGAACCCGCAGCTGCAGCGTATTTACGGCACCGCCTTCTTCAGCAAAAAGGAGCTCGACGACTACCTCCACCAACTGGAAGAGCAGAAGAAGCGCGACCACCGCGTGCTGGGCAAGCAGCTGGATTTGTTTTCCATTCAGGACTTAGCTGGGCCGGGGTTGATCTTCTGGCATCCCAAGGGCGGCATCATCCGCAAAACCATGGAAGACTGGATGCGCGACGAGTACCTCAAGCGCGGCTACTCGCTGGTCTACACCCCGCACGTCGCCCGCGTGGATTTGTGGAAGACCAGCGGCCACGAAGGCTACTACGCGCAGAACATGTTCACTCCCATGGAGCTTGACGATGCCGATTACCGCATCAAGCCCATGAACTGCCCCTTCCACATCCTGATTTACCGGGATCAGTTGCGCTCTTACCGCGATTTGCCCGTGCGCCTGGGCGAGCTGGGCACGGTTTACCGTTACGAGCGCTCCGGGGTGATGCATGGCCTGCTGCGTGTGCGCGGCTTTACCCAGGACGACGCCCATATCTTCTGCACCCCGCAGCAAATTGAGGACGAAGTTTTCGGCTGCCTTGATTTCGCGCTGGAAACCCTTCGCGCTTTCGGCTTCGAGCAGTACACCGCGGAGCTTTCCACCTGGGATCCCAAGGATCGCAAGAATTTCCTGGGCAGCGACGAGCAATGGGAGAGTGCCAACCGCTCGCTGGAGAACGCGCTCCAGCGTCGCAACATTCAGTACAAGATCATTCCCGGCGAGGCCGCCTTTTACGGACCCAAAATTGACGTCAAGTTAGTGGATGCCATCGGCCGGCTCTGGCAGCTCTCCACCATCCAGGTTGACTGGAACCTGCCCCAGCGTTTCGGCTTGGAATACGTGGGCGAGGATGGCCAGCGACACCCGCCAATCATGGTGCATCGCGCTCTGTTCGGCTCCATCGAACGCTTTTTCGGCGTGCTGATTGAGCACTATGCCGGTGCGTTTCCCCTTTGGCTCTCGCCGGTGCAGGCGGTGCTGATCCCCATCAGCGAGCGGCATCACGATTACGCCCAGAAAGTTGCCGACCAGCTCAAGGCCGCCGGTGTGCGCGTCCATGTAGATGCCCGCAACGAAAAGATGAACGCCAAGATTCGCGAGCACACTCTGCAGAAAGTTCCCTTCCTGCTGGTGGTGGGCGACAAGGAAGCTGAAGCCGGCAAAGTCAGCGTCCGCAGCCGCGGCAAAGGCGATGAAGGCCAGGTGGGCACCTCCGACTTTCTTGCCCGTATCACCCGCCTGATTAGTTCAAAGTCCTCAGCTCTCGATTAGCTTTGGTTCGGGATTTCATGTGCGTCGGCCCTGCTGCTCTCATTGGCAATGCTTGCGTGCGCACAGCCGCCCCCACCACCAATACACACGTAGTGCTCCGCCCGGACTACGTAATCTTCTCTGAGGCCAATCACAGACGGCCTCCCTTTATTTGGCGTAGAAGTTTTAGGCAGGCACAGGCGCTCGCCCGGACAGCCGAGGGTGGCTGTCCCTAAATGTTCATTATTGGGTGAATGTCTACTTCGAGGTCAGCCCCAGGCCGGCTGCGGACGTCATATCCATGTACATGTAGGATTTCAGCACCTCGCGGAAGGCAGGCAACGCTTCGCCTAGGGCCTCTCTAGAACGTGAGCTGAGCACCAGCAGGGCCACCACCTGGGGCTCATCCACATATGCCACCAGTTCATAGGAGCCCTGGTTCACCCCGTAGAAGATCCGCACTTTGGCTTGCTGGCTATCGCCCGCAGGCAGGTCCCGTGCCTCCACCGCATTCATTTTGGGAAAGCGCTGGCGGAAGCCGTCCAGATCGTTAGCCATCAGCTGCTGCAGCGTCTGCCCGGGTTGCTTTTCAGCGATATTGGGATAAATGACGCTGTCCGCCTGGTCCCAGCTGGAACCCTGCGGGTACAGCACGCAACAGGTGCCCATCTTCTCGCCTGTAGCCCGGTCGAGAACCCAACCCTTGGGGACCGAAATCATGAATCCGCCATGGTCGGAATAAATAATAGCCGCATTTTGCTGGGCGGCAGCTACGCTTGGCACCTTGAGCCGCGAAGTGGAGATTGTGGGCGCTATCGTGGAGGGCACGGCGGCATTGAACAGCAAGACAGCCAGCAGGCTCAGCAGCATAGGTTCGGACCTCGGGCTCGAAGCCCCGCCACTGATCCCTGGATGAGGGGATATTAGCCCTCGGTGTGCCAAGTGGAAAGTTACCAAGGCAGGGGGACTCCCGGGTCGCGCCGCCGCCAAACCCGCTCCCGATGGCACTTTCGTGCCTGTTACTGTTTTGAAACAGCCTTAGCTGCTGCTGCCGGTAACCTAACCGCTCTATACAGATAGTCGGTGAACTGCGCGAAACCCCAGCTGCGCCGGCTGGCAAGGCATGGCAATCTGCATGAGGCATGGCGCGGTGCAGTACCATAAAGGCGTGAACGGCCTGGCTCAGCGCGTCTGCCGCTATGTTCGCGAACAGGGCCTTCTGCGCGCCGGCGAGCGCGTGGGCGTAGCGGTTTCGGGCGGCGCCGATTCTGTTGCTCTTTTGCGCCTTCTGCTGGAACTGCGCGACGAACTGGGGCTGGTCCTCTCAGTCGTCCACGTGAATCACCACATCCGCGGCGCCGAGGCTGATGCCGACCAGGAATTTGTGACTGAACTGGCTCGCAGACATGGCCTGTTGCTGCACACCTCTTCGTTTGACACTCCCGCCTACTCCGTTGGGCACAAGCTCAGTCTGGAAGCAGCCGCGCGACAACTGCGCTACGAGTACTTCCAGCGTCTGTTGACCGAAGGCACTCTCGACAAGCTTGCCACGGCCCATACCCTCGACGATCAGGCTGAAACCGTCCTTTTGCGTCTGGCCAGGGGCACGGGAATCACCGGCTTGGCGGGCATTTATCCCAAGTGGTTAGTGGCCAGTGGTCAGCGGTCAGAAGGTACACGCAAGCCCCGTGTGGGCGAGCGCAGCTCGCCGCCAGAAGCAGCCATCATCCGCCCTCTCCTGCCGATTCGCCGCCGTGAACTGGAGGCCTACCTTCGGAGCCTGGACCAGCCCTGGCGCGAAGACGCCACCAACCTCGACCCGCAGTTTGCCCGCAATCGGGTGCGTCACCGCGTTCTGCCGCTGTTGGAGAGGGAACTCAATCCCAGGATCAGGGAACTGCTAGCCGAAACCGCCGCAATCGCCCGCGCGGAAGAGGGCTACTGGGCCGCGGAGGTCTCCCACGTCCTCGCCCGCGATTGGGTGGCCCCTGCGGAAGGTAGCCTGGGCCACTTGCCCATCGCCGCCCTTCGCCGGCATCCCCTGGCCCTGCAGCGCCGCCTTCTGCGGGCAGCCGCAGAATCCTTGGGCTTGCTGCTGGAGTTCCAGCACGTGGAGGAAGCACTGACGCTGGCCCAGGCACCGCCGGGCTCCGAAAAAAAACTTCTGCTGCCCGGCGGCTGGCGCATGCGGCGGCTGCGCGACCGGCTCAGTTTTGAGCCGCCGAGGGAGTCAGAACCTGTTCGGAATCAGAGCTTTACCTACTCCCTCCCCCTCCCCGGGCAAGTGCTCGTGCCGGAGACGGGAACCGTGTTTCAGGCCGTCCTTGGCCGCATTTCCGCTGAACAGGCTGGCAACGCTTATGATCCCGCCTGCCTCTCCTCTCCGCTGCAGGTGCGCAACTGGCACCCTGGCGACCGTTTCTGGCCGAGTCACACCCGCGCTCCAAGGAAGGTGAAGGAACTGCTCCAGGAACGCAAAGTCACCCTCGCCCGGCGGCGCACGTGGCCGGTCATCACCAGCGCGGTCTCCGGGCGGGAACAGATCATCTGGATGCGCGGTTTTCCGCCACCGCAGGCATTGCTGGTGGCCAGCGGGCAGGGCCAGGGGATAATCATCGAGGAGGTTGCTTTGCACGGGGCTCCACATCGGGCAGAATAGGCCAGGCTCGGCTTAAATTTCCTGGCCGCCGGAGAGCTAAACCTTGGCATCTGAAATTGTCGCCGCCGTCCCCGCCCACCTGAAGCCGGTGATCAGCGCCGAGCAAATTCAAAAGCGCGTGCGCGAAATGGCCCGCCAGATCAGCAACGACTACCGCGGCAAAACGGTGCACGCCCTGGCGGTGCTGGAAAACGGCTTCATGTTCATGGCCGACCTGGTGCGGGCTCTGGATGTGCCTGTGATGTGCGAGTTCGTCAAGCCGCTGTACCGCGATCGCATTCACGGCACTACCACCACCAAAGAGATTTTCTTCAGCCCGGAAATCGAGGTGCGCGGCCACCACGTACTGCTGGTGGAGGGCCTGGTGCACTCCGGCGTCACTACCGACTTCCTCATGAACGGGCTGCGCTCCCGCGGGGCGGCTTCCGTGCGTCTGGCAACCCTGCTTGACCGCCAGGCGGCGCGCCGCGTGGCCCTGCAACCCGACTACTTCGGCTTC